>JAQSXD010000041.1 GCA_029266295.1 Bacillota bacterium
ATAGTTTCTTCCCGCATAATATATTACAAGTACAACAACGCCCATTACAATTCCTGAGAATAAGGGCTTCCATACAGATAAATTCATATTAAACCGAGTACCGGTATATCTCTTTACCGCTGCAAAATTCAGCACGCCGATGACGCCGTATGCGATGGAGCTTCCGATGGCAGCGCCCTGTACATTCAGACTTGGGATTCCAGTCAAAATATATGTGGTTACAGCTTTCACCACTACGCCAATTGCTAGGGTTATCACTGCGACGTAGGGCTTGCTGAGCCCCTGAAGAATCCCTGCCATGGTCTGGGCGATTGATAGAAATACAATGCCGATTGCCAGAATAAACAGACACGGCGCAGCGCTGGATGCACTGGCGGCCTGCATTGGATAGATCAGAAGCATGATTGGTTCTGCCAGAACCATCAATCCAAAGGTGCAAGGAACTCCGATGATCATGGCGGTCCTGAGTCCCAGCCGTACGTTCATGTCCAGAAAAGCAGTATCCTTGACGCTGTTTGCCGCGGCAATTGCAGGTACCATACTCAAAGCAATACTCAAAGCGAGTGCCATGGGGATATTGATTACCGGTCCCGCCATCCCCGTCAGCTGACCATACAATGCGTTGGTTTCCTTGATACCGAAGCCGATTTCCTGAAGCCGTCTCATCACAATGGCCACATCGACAATAGTCATAATGGGAAGAATTGATACGCCGATGGTAATGGGTACCGCAATGGCTGCGAGCGTACCAATGATTTTCCCGGCGCTTTCTTTTTCTACCTCATTGCATTCTTCTCGTTCTTTTTTTAGTTTTTTCCGTTTTAAAAGATAAATGACCGCCAGTATGGCAACGCCTGCAATGGGCCCGATGCTTGTCCCGATGGTCGCTCCCGCTGCAGCGTATTCAATCCCTTTGGGCACCAAGACAATCGCCAGGGTAAGACCGATGGCAACTCTCACGGCTTGTTCAACAAGCTGTGAAATCGCTGTGGGCTCCATCTGCTGCAGCCCTTGAAAATATCCGCGGTACACCGACATAAGCGGCACGAAGAGCAAGGCCGGCGCGATGGAAATCATAGCGTAATATGCTCCCGGATTTTTCAGCGCATTTACAATGGCTTCCGCACCAAAGAAAAAGACCCCAAAGGCCACGATTCCAAGTGCAAACATTAGAATAAACGATAGTTTAAAAACCCTGTGCGCTTCCGATTGCTTCCCCAAAGCAACGCGCTCAGAAGTCATTTTTGAGATGGCTGCAGGTGCTCCGTTTGTTGAAAATACGAGCAGAAACACATAGATCGGATATGCGGTCTGATAATAACCCATCCCCTCATCTCCGATGATATTACCAAGGGGAATCCTGAAAATTGCACCCATCACCTGTACCAAAAGTCCTGCGATTCCTAATATTGCAGCTCCCCTTAAAAACGTCTTTTTACTCATAATCCCTCCCAAACTTGCCTTTTTGAAATACATATCTATTATACCAAAATTTTTGGTCAGTTCTATATATTTTATATTTTAATTTTGCTATAATAAAAATTAATAAAAAACAGATCAGTTTTTGGAGAATTGTTGGATACATCGGATATAATAGTTCCATACATTACATATAAATAAAGAATAAAGGAGAACAACATGCAATTAAAGGCAAAACCGAATTTATTAATGATCCTGGATGGTTACGGCTCGGGAATCGATTATGCAGGAAATGCAATAAATCAGTCACATAAAGAGAATCTGGACGCTTTATTCAGCAAATATCCCAATACCATCGTCGGAGCCAGCGGACTTAACGTCGGGCTTCCGGAAGGTCAGATGGGGAATTCGGAGGTTGGGCATCTCAATATCGGCGCAGGCCGTATTGTATATCAGGAGCTCACCAAAATTACAAAAGAAATTCAGGAAGGTCTGTTCTTTCATAACGCCGCTTTAGAAGCTGCCATGGATCATGCGCTGGAAAACGGCTCTGCACTTCACCTGCTGGGCCTTCTCTCGGACGGCGGAGTCCACAGCCACATCACCCATTTGTATGCGCTGATCGATATGGCAAAGCAGAAAGGCCTGACCAAGGTTTACGTACACGCCCTTCTGGACGGAAGAGATGTTCCGCCGCAAAGTGCTGAAGTCTATTTTGAAATGCTGGAAGAATATCTCGCAAAAGCCGGGCTTGGAAAAATCGCGCTGATCTCCGGGAGATACTACGGAATGGACCGTGACAATCGATGGGAACGGGTTCAGAAATTCTATGATGCAATGACACTTGGAATCGGCGAAAAAGCCGAAAGTGCTTCCGCCGGTCTGCAGGCTTCCTATGACAGAGGTCAGAACGACGAATTCGTTCTGCCTACATTGATCTGCAGTGCGGATGAAACTCCCGCAACAGTCAATGACAACGACTCCATCATCATGTTCAATTTCAGACCGGATCGGGCAAGAGAAATTACAAGATGCTTCGTTGACAAGGGCTTTAACGGCTTTGAACGCGCAAAGACAATCGAAAATTTATCCTATGTCTGCATGACTCAGTACGATGCGGAAATGCCGAACGTACAGGTAGCCTTCCCTCCCCAGTCTCTGAAAAACACGCTTGGAGAATACCTGTCTCAGCTCGATCTTATACAGCTTCGAATCGCTGAAACAGAAAAATATGCCCACGTAACCTTCTTCTTCAACGGTGGTGTGGAAGCCCCGAATAACGGCGAAGAAAGGATTCTTATTCCTTCACCCAAGGTTGCCACCTATGACTTGCAGCCGGAGATGAGTGCTTATCTTGTTACGGAAAAGGTTGTAGCACAGATTGAAGAAAGTGATTTTGATGTAATCATATTGAATTTTGCTAATCCCGATATGGTAGGTCACACCGGCAATATCGATGCAACCATCAAGGCCATCGAAACACTGAACGAATGTGTTCCAAAGGTCATCGACGCAGTCCTTGCCAAGGGAGGTCAGGTCATTATGACTGCCGATCACGGCAATGCTGACTGTATGCTTGACGAGGAAGGCAATATCGTAACAGCCCATTCCCTCAATCCTGTCCCTCTGCTGGTCATTGCAAATGAACCTGTAACCTTACGGGACGGCGGCGTGCTCGCTGATATCGCTCCAACCCTGTTGGATCTGATGAACATCGAAAAACCTGCAGAAATGACCGGAAGAAGTCTTCTGGTTCGCGAATAACAACAAAAGGAAATACAAAAGCCGTTCCGGTACTCTTTCTCGAGAGACGTGGACGGCTCTTTTATTCACGATTACGATTCAAAGCCACTAGGTACGCCCTTGGCTTTGAATACGAACGTTCCTTACATCAGTGGTGAAAAGAGTCTCAGCAATGACATGAGTACCCTCTTCCTCAAAGGGAAGTGCTTCAAATCCTCCTTCGTAATTTCAACACCTACTGCTATAATATCTTCGAAGTCTTTGACCATATCCGCAAGACAGCTGCACTGGTACATCCAAACCCCGCATTCAAAATGCAGATACAGGCTGCGGTAGTCCATATTAATGGTGCCGACAACACCGAAACAGCCGTCCACAACAAAGGTTTTAGAGTGAATAAACCCAGGCTCGTACTCATAAATTTTCACGCCGCTCTCAATCAGGGCTGAATAGTATGACTGTGACACAGGGTGGACATACCATTTGTCGCCTTGATGAGGTGTTATAATCCGAACATCAACCCCGCACTTTGCTGCGTTGCACAAAGCATTAACCATTTCATGATCAATGATCAAGTATGGCGTTGTAATATAAACCGACCGCTCCGCTTTGTTGATCAGGTTCAAATAGACATTCTGGCTCACAGGTTCTCCATCCAGTGGGCTGTCTGCAAATGGGCATAAATATCCGTCAAAAGTGTCTCCATCAGTAATAATTGCACAGTCCTGATCAATCGGCTCATTTCTGAGATAGCTCCACATGGAAAAAAACATCACCGTTAGACTGCGAACCGCTTCCCCTTTCATCATGAGCGCAGCATCCTTCCAATGGCCATGCTTTTCGATGTGATTAATATATTCGTCTGCCAGATTGATTCCGCCCACGAATCCGGTATGCCCATCAATCACTGCAATTTTTCTGTGATCACGATTGTTGAGCCTCGGAGACAACAAAGGCACCATAGGATTAAAGACACTGCATTTGATCCCTTTGGCTTCCAGATACCTTGAATAATTCAGAGGTAAGGTTTCCAGACAGCCAGCGGCATCATAAATTATACGGACGTCTACCCCTAATGCAGCCTTTTCCGTCAGAATATCCAGGATGCTGTTCCACATCAACCCTTCTTCGATAATGAAATATTCCAGATAGATCGATTGCTCTGCCTTGGTTAATTCTTCCTTCAGCTTTTCAAATTTCGCCTCCCCGTTGGCCAGATATTGAGCGTGAAAATTTCGGTAAAGAGGATACCCGGCAAAGTTTCTAAGATAGCTGGACTGATTGAAGGCATCCTGATTTCCATGCTTCAGTTCTTCGCTCCGATTCCCATCGGTGCACAGAATCTCGCTGCACACCTTGGAAATTGAAAGGATTTGAGCAGCTGTCTTCCGGCTTGTTCTATTTCCGCTGAAAAACAGATAAAAAAGTCCTCCGAAGACAGGAAACAGCATAATGAGTATGATCCATGCGATCTTGTAGCTTGGATTGCTCTTATTATTCAGAATCCAGAAAACGCAGGCCACACTGAGCGCCACATTGAACCCATAAAAGACGCTGAAATAGCGGTTGAAACGAATGATAAAGCCAATCAGCAAAATCAGCTGAACAGCCATGATCAGGATAAATAGTGTTGTTTTATATGCTTTTGCTTGATTTTGTTTCATGCTTTTGCTCCTCTGCCAGCCCGTTGAATCCGCTTACAATCAAAGTGCTCAAGGATCTGGTCAGCTGTTCCAGGGAGATGCGATTGTCTGATCGCACCCATTCCCGGTAGACAGACGTAAGTCCTGACGTGATGAAATCGATCGTAAAAGAAAGGATTTCCTTTTCCATTTGAACGGTATTCTGGCACAGTTCAAGAAATCGCTCTTTCAGAATTGCTTTTATCTTATCCATAAGATTGTTGTAATCCTTTGACTGCACCAGCAAACTATAGAATTCAATATCTTCATTGATCTCGCTTGTAATCTGATGAAACAGAGGGTATGGGTTATGAATGCTTTTCAGCAGATCTGCATGATCCAGAATTTGAAATATTTTGCCCACCAAATCATTCTCAATTTCGTCCAGCACATCGTATAAGTCCCTGTAATGAGAATAGAAGGTTTTCCGATTGATATCCGCATCCTCCGCAATCTCCGTGATGGTGATATCGGAAAGTTCTTTCTCTGACATCATTTTTATTAAGGCAAGCTTAATGGCTTTTCTTGTCTTTCTGCAGCGCTTGTCCATCTGTTCTTTTTTGTGATCCAACATGGTCTCACCCCCCGTAAAGTAACAAAACGCATTCCGTTTATGGTATAAACCACAAACACGCTTTCTTTTAGCCATTGAAATTTAACACTCAATAGTATAATAATATACACATGAGGCAAAGGCAACAGGTTTATCGGAATTGCTATGGCGCAATAAAAAAAACAATCATTGGAAATACTGTTCCAAAGGAGAATTAAAAGTTGAAATTAATTAGGGCAAATCAAACGTTGAAATTAAAAACAAATCCCTTGGTCAGTGCTTCTGATATGGAGGTTTTAACCTCCTGCCTGAAGAATCTTTCAGCCAGCTCTTCTTTCATAAGCATGAAGAACTTTACCCAGCATGGACGAACAGATTGCCTGTTCCATAGCATTTCTGTTTCCTACTACAGCCTTGCTTCGGCAAGCCGCTTGCCTTTTATTTGGGATAAGAGGAGTCTTGTGAAGGGGGCATTGCTCCATGACTTTTTTCTTTATGATTGGCATACAAAAGATCGTTCCCATCGGTTCCACGGGTTTACCCATCCATCTGCGGCTTTGGCAAACGCTCGCAAGGAGTGGGGATTAAATGAAAAAGAGGCAGATATTATTCGAAAGCATATGTTCCCCCTGATCCCTGCTGTCCCGCGATACCGGGAAAGCCTTCTGGTCTGTCTGGTGGATAAGCTATGCTCCGCTGCTGAGATCCTGCGCCTGCGACCAAGCAGTCAAGTAAAAACAATCTATCTGAATACCATAGAAAAAAAAGCTGAGTAAGGAGGCAAAAATGTTAGTTTATCAATCTATCTGCTGGTTGTTTTTGTACAGCGTCATAGGCTGGTTCTACGAAACGATCCTTTGCTCCGTAACAGAACGAAAATGGGTCAACCGAGGGTTTCTAAACGGACCCTACTGTCCTATTTACGGATTCGGTGCTGTATTATGTGTCCTGCTGCTGGACAGAACTCAAAACCCCATCGCTTTATTCTATCTGGGAATGGTAACTGCCTGCTCCCTGGAATACTTTACTTCCTGGTTGATGGAAAAATTATTCATGGCAAGGTGGTGGGATTACTCATCTCATAAATACAACCTGAATGGACGGATCTCTCTAGCCGGAGCCTTGGTTTTTGGAACATTTTCCGTGCTGCTGGTACGATTTGCTCATCCGTGGGTCATTCACCAAACGGAGCTCCTGTCGGATCAAGTGGTTATGATTGCGGGTTTACTCATTGCCTTTGTTTTCCTCGCAGACTGCACCGTGACAGTCTTAACGATTCTTGGCTTAAATAAAAAGCTTCAGCTTGCAGATCTGAAAATACAAATCACTGAATTTAAGCTGCAGGTAAGTGAAATCAAAGAAGTCATTTCAAGGCTGAATCTTCAGGAGAAACGACTGTTAAGAGCCTTTCCAAAGCTGAAATCGGTGATCTATGATGATGCACTTCAGCTCATCAAGGAAGATTTCAGCGACAAGCTTCGGAAAACCAAAGAACAGCTCAGAAAGTACCACCAAAGTTAAAGACAAACGAGTAAAACTCTGGAATAAAGCAATTGGAAACACGTTAAGTTGAACTGTCCAATCAGTTTAGGAACCACCCCAAAAAATCGTGAAAACAGGAGAGGAACTTCGATGAATCAACAGATGAAATCGCAAATCAACGTACTGGTGACCTTAGACTCCAATTATTTAAAGCCACTGCGGGTAATGCTGAAGTCCATGTTTTTAAATAATTCAGATGAGGTCTTTCAGATTTATTTATTACATACCAGTCTGAAGACCGATGAGATCGCCGAACTTGAAGCGTTCGTATCCGCTCATAGCAGCCGCCTGGTGGTCATCCGCGTCAATGACAACTGGTTCCAGGACGCGCCGGTACTGTTCCATTATACTAAAGAAATGTATTTCCGATTGCTTGCATATCAACTTCTTCCTCCGGATCTGGATCGTATCTTATATCTGGACCCGGATATCCTTGTACTGAATTCCGTTCGAAAACTCTACGATACGAATATGCAAGGGTTTCTTTATGCCGCAGCATTCCATGACAAAATATCCGTTCGTGAGATCAACCGCATCCGGCTGCTTCCCTATGAAATAGAATCCTACTATAATTCAGGGGTGTTACTGATGAATTTGGAGCAACTGCGCAGGGAAGCCGATGAAAAGGAAATATTCCGCTTCGTCGAAGAGAACCGAGCGAAGCTCGTTATGCCGGATCAGGACATTCTCAACGCATTATACGCAAAACAGATCAAAAGCCTGGATGAGCTTTATTATAATTATGATGCACGATACTATATTTACTACAAGCTCACCACAAACGGCAGCTTTGATATGGATCGAGTAATCAACGAAACTGTATTTCTTCATTTTTGTGGTAAAAAGAAACCCTGGAGCAAGAAATATACGGGGGTTTTTCACGCACTTTATAAACATTACGAAAGACAAACGCTACTGCCGGTGTAATCGTATCTATGGCCTCAGATTTTTATCTGATGGCCTTTTTTATATCTTCCATTTTGTATTTTCCTGTAGATTTTTATCCATATATCTCCATCTCATCTATTTGAAACACAATCCTTGTTGCGTTATACTGAACTTGACTTGTATATACAGACCGTCATTTTCTTTGAAAGGAGGCGGGATTGATTTCAGCAGTTTTCACGAATTTCGATCATTCCATAAGGAGGGATTAGGTTATGAACAGTAAACTGATTGAAGCCATGGCAGAACTTGATGAAGATACAGTTTTAGATGAGATCCAAAAAATGATCAGCAGCAATGCAGCACCACTGGACATCGTAGCTGATTTGCAGGAAGGTATGAGCATCATAGGAAAGAAATTCGAAAAGGAAGAGTATTATCTGTCTGAACTCATTATGTCAGCGGAAATCTTCGAGCAGGCGTCCGCCTTGCTGGGTGAAAACGCTGATTCAGGACCTTCAAAATATGGAGGTTTTGTTCTTGGCACCATCTACGACGATATTCATGATATCGGAAAAAACATTGTTGGCACAATTATGCGAAGCAACGGATTTGATGTCATTGATTTGGGAGTAGATGTGCCCACCGAAAAATACATCGCCGCCATCAAAGAGCGAAAACCAAAAGTCATCGGAATATCGTGCCTTTTGACTACCTGTTTTGATAATGTCAGACAATGTATCAAGGAAATCGAAGACGCCGGCCTTCGGCAGGATGTGAAAATCATCTTTGGCGGAGGGCCTGTGGATGAAGCTGCAGGACGTTACGTCAACGCAGATATCGTATGCAAAAATGCACAGCAAACAGTAGATTACTGTAAAAAAATCATGGGGGTAAACTGAAATGAAGACAAATCAGGAATTGCTCCAGGAAAGAACAGAGCGTTTTACCAAAACATTGGCCTTGGAGAAAACGGATAGAACTCCGATTATTCTCATGATTGATGGATTCTGTGCAGTACATACTGGGGTAAAATTATCTGAGTTCTGCTCCAGCGTCAAACGATCCAGCGAAGTGATGCTTGATTCCGTCAAGCAGCTTGGTGACGTTGACGGAGTTACCAGTGCCTTTGCTGTTGGTCCAATATTCCCAATGATCTTTATGGCAAAAGTTAAGGTGCCGGGCCGGGAACTGCCGGACAACATGCTCTGGCAGCTTGATGAAGCGGAAATGATGACACCGGAAGACTACGACACCATCATCAATAAGGGCTGGAGCAACTTCATGCCCAGCTATCTGAAAAACAGACTCGGCTTTGATTTCGAAGGAGCCTTGGAGCAGCTCGCCTATGCACCTCAGGCGATTCAGAACTTCAACGATGCGGGCTATCTTGTCTACTCCCCTCTCGTTACGATCACGGTAAACGAATATCTCAGCGGCGGACGATCCATGTCAAAATTTATGCGGGATCTATTTAAAATGCCCGACAAAGTCGAGGCCGCCCTGGAGGTGATACAGAAAGAGAATCTGGAGCAATTGCGGCAACAGATCCGTGCCATCAAACCCCAAGTGGTCTTTGTCTCGCCTGCCCGCGGAGCCAGTGAATTTTACTCACCAAAACTCTGGGAGCGTTTCGTATGGAAATATATCAAGGAAACAGCCGATATGATTATCGAAGAAGGTGTTGTCTGCGACATCCACTGCGACGGAAACTGGGAAAGAGATTTGGACTACTTTAAAGCATTCCCCAAAGGAAAAGCCGTGTTCGAATGCGATGGTGCAACAGACATCTATAAAATCAAGGAAAAGCTGGGCGACAGACTTTGTATTAAGGGAGATGTTCCCGCCGGTCTGATGGTTCTTGGAACACCGGATGAGGTTTACGACTTTTGCACCAAAAGAATTCAGGATATGGGCTATGGTTATATTTTGTCCAACGGCTGTACTCTGCCTGCCAATGCAAAGCTGGAAAATGTAAAGGCTATGATTGCAGCCGCAACTGGAAAGTAGTTTTGGAGGAGACGGGATGAATTCTATCTTGATTGCCTGCAGTACGATTTCATCTGAAATAAACTGTCTGATCGAGGAAGCGGCTTGTCCTTATCCGGTGTTATGGATTCCGTCAGGGCTCCACAATTCGCCGGAGCTTCTGCGAAAGCGTTTGCAAGAGGAGTTGGATCACCTGTCCAACATAGAACGGGTATTGCTGGCGTTCGGCTATTGTGGCAATGCTTTGGTTGGGCTCATCCCCTCTTCTTTTGAGATGATCTTCCCCAGAACGGACGACTGTATCTCTCTCCTGCTGGGCTCATCTGTGATCCGCAAGGAAATCTCCCAGTCGGCAGGCACATATTTTTTAACGAAAGGCTGGCTGGAAAACGAAAAGACCATTTGGCATGAATATCAGCAGTCTGTCAGCCGTTACGGTAAAACACGCACAGACCGGATGTTCCGACAGCTATTAAAGCACTATGAACGTTTGGGGATCATAGAGACAAGAGCATACTCACTGGAAGGTGTTTGGGAATCGTCTCAGGAAATTGGCGAAACACTTCAGCTTAGAATCGAGGTGATACCAGGAACCCTTGATTATTTGAAGAAGCTCCTGACAGGCCCATGGGATGACGATTTTATTGTGATTCCTCCCGGAACAGAGGTTACATTATCACATATTTATGGAGATTAAAATGAACATTATTATCTTCGGAGGTTTTTTGGGCGCCGGGAAAACCAGTTTGATCCTCTCTCTGGCTTCTTTCCTGATCCAGAAAAACCTGAAGGAAGTCCATCAGAATGACCAGCAGGAGGTTCAATCCCCTTACCTTCAATCCCCTTATCTAGTGATCATTGAAAATGAGATCGGTGAAACCGGGATTGATCATAAAATCCTGAGATCCGGCGGCTATGAGGTGCGGGAGTTATTTGCCGGGTGCGTGTGCTGCACGCTGGCGGCAGATCTTACTGTGATGCTGAACGAAATCGCAGATACGCTCAAACCCCAATGGGTAATCATTGAGTGTACCGGTTTGGCCTACCCCGGAAATATTGCGGATACACTCAATCGATATGGAAAGCATTCTGACCCGATTAGAATCGTCACCGTTGTTGATGCCGAACGCTGGGAAGAGCTGGCAGAGGTCGCCCCTATTCTTGTTGAAAAGCAGGTTCAGGAAGCCGATGTTGTGCTGATCAACAAGATTGATCTGGCAGATGATGAAGTCATAAGTCTGGTGGAAGACAGAATCCACTCCATTAACGCCAGTGCGAAAAAAATCAGACTGTCAGGGAGCGGCATGATTCCAGGCAGCGTATGGCGCGAGATAACGGGAGCAAATGGATCGTCAGAAGAGGTGACAGAAAAATGAATCAAAGGAATCACCCGAACCATATTGAACATGACCATGTTGACCTCAGTCATGAAAGCTACCATACTGATCATGACCATACAAGCCACCATGCGGGCCACGACCACGGTGCCCTGCTGGGAGCAGCTGAAGAAATCCCTGCCGTCTTTTCTCAAACCCTATTTCTGCAGTTTGACAAGGACATGACAGAAAATGCAATTTGTGCGCTTTTGTACGATTGGCTGACCTCCATCCAGCATTGGGCACTGTTTCACCATCATTATATCGGCCATATCAAGATTTTCGCAGAATTTGAAGAAGGATTCCAGCTATGGCTTTCAGCTACAGGCAGGGAAATCAGCGTAAAAAATACTGCCATGAAATTACCAAAAAATCCGGTACGCCGCGGGACTGCGGCAGTAACCGCCATCGTCTTCGGAACGGATGAAGCATCTCTGAAAGTAGCAGTTTTGAATGGCTGGGAGGAAACCTTGGCATTGCAATCCGGAAAGGCGGCGATTTGATGGGTTATGATCTTGAGGCGCTGGTACAGCTTGCCCTGTCATCCAACGCAAGCTATGCAGCCATAGCCGACACGGCGGGCATCACTTTCCACGAGGAGTTCCGAAAGGCCTGTGAGAAAAACGTATGCGGAATGTATAACACAAACTGGATGGGACCTCCGGCCATCGGCCCCATAAATCAGCTGAAGGAAATCGTAGAAACGTTCAGCCAAGGTCTGCTTTTCCAGACGGTTCATCATCTTTCCAGCTCCTTTGATTGGAACGGAATGAAGAAGGGTCAGGAAATCCACAATAGAGTTTTTCGGGATATCCTCAGAAAAATAAAAGAGGAATATGATTTTGACAAAATCCTTCCTCTGAATGCAGGCTGCTGCAATTTATGTCCCCGATGTGCCTATCTAGATAGGGAACCATGCCGCCATCCCGATCAGGCGGTCTCCTCTCTTGAGGGTTACGGGATTGACGTTATGGCACTGGAAAAAAGCTGTGGAATACCGTATTATAACGGAAAGAATACCGTTTCTTATGTGGGCTTGATCCTATTTAGAAAAGAATAATACCAAAAAACGGACTGACCCATCATATAATGGTCAGCCCGCTTTTCTTATGATTCGTTCGCCAATTGAAATCCACCGGTTAACCCAGTACATCCCAGAACAGCGGCTTTTGATTTAAAAATTCTTTGAAAGTCTGAAGAAGATCAGGAGTTTCATCGATAAAGTACGGCCGCGCAATATTGCCGTTTGCATCCCAATCGCAGCCGTCCCACCAGATAGCCACTTTGAGGTTTTCATATTTTCCGATATGGTTGAACATGTTTCTGATCCATTTGTTTTTGTCGCCGCCTACGCTGCTGGATGCAAACTCGGTAATCATCATCGGCTGCTTGAACAGACTATCATACTCAGCATATAACGAGTCATAAAGTTCTTCAAATTCAATCCAGTCTTCTCCCGGATAGTAGGTTCCGGTATTATACGCCGTTAAGCCCACGATATCCACATATTCATCCCCTGGATAATACATCAGCGCATCGTTCCACTTAAAATCTGGGAAAGACTTTCCGTTTGGATTCCAGACCCAGATTACGTTGTCTGCGCCTGCCTCTTCAAAGATCTTATAGATATATTTGTAAAACTCTTTGAAGATCATCGTATCCTTAGAAGTATGATAACTGGAATAAGGACACCAGTCCCCGTTCATCTCATTGCCCAGACGAAACAGAACAGGATGGTCAAAATCACTCACTTTTTTTGCATAGTCCCTCAGAAACTCATCATATTCTCCATCCAGCACATCATAGACCATGTTGCCCGAATCACTTGACGGCGTCTGAAGCGTCAGTTCAAGGGTTTTATTGTTTTCATATGCAGCCTGCAGCCGTGCATCCAGATTTGGATGCTGATACTTGTTCTCAAAGCTGGAATAATTCAACAGAATGGGGAATTCATACTCCATAGCCGACTCCAGGTATTTCATCTGAGTAAAGTCCCCCGGTGCATCAGGCTCGAAGAGCCCCCACTGTAAAGTACTGGCCGGACCAAAATATTTATAATAAAAGTCTTCAGTCTCCTGATTCCATCCTCTTTCCTCCGGAACAACCGCCTGTGACTGGCGTATGTAAGACGACTTTGTTGGGGCAAACAGCTCGAATTGATCCAGCAGATATTGATAGCCCCCTGTTAGGTAGAACGGCTTGTCTGACTTTACAAAAATCGTATATACTTCCCGAGAACCATTTGAAATTTCCATGGAAACGTAATAATTCTTGTCATTTTTTACTCGGCTCAGCTTATCTCTTGTCCATTGGAGAATGTGGACCGTTTTCCCGTTGATCCTTGTCTGAACATCATACTCACTGGTATGATCCGTTCTATTGTTGATAAATCGGTTTGAATAATTGATATAAGCCTGCTGACTGATGTTATACGGCAGTGATTCCTTATAAATTTCAATGCGTTTGCTGTCATTTTCAAGTACCGCAACAACATCCGAATAATCCATATCCACTTTAAGCTATACAAATCCTTTGTCTCGGATTCCGCGCCATAAACCGGCGACGACATACCCAACATCAGGCTAAGACACAACCCTATCCATACTAATTTTCCTATCATACCGTTTCTCACAATTCACTTCCTCTCTTCTCTTTTGTACATATCAAACTTGCTTTCTCTATGCTGTTTAACTTTCGTTCTCAATGCCGACTCCAGTTATTTAATTACTTTAGTTCTCAATGCCGACTCTTGCGTCAACGCCCGCATTATAATAATGCTTGATTTCTTTCATTTCTGTGACCAGATCGGCCCGGTCGATGATCTCCTGAGGTGCATATCTTCCCGTCAGAATCACTTCTGTTTTTTCCGGCTTCAAATCCAAAACCTCAAGAACCTCTTCCACTGAAATGAGTTTGAAATACAAGGCGGTATTGACTTCATCGAATACAACAAGATCGTATTCTCCGGAGGTAACAATCTCTCTCATGCGCTCAAGGCCGGCCTCGGCGTCTGCAATATCCTTCTCTGTGGGTTTTCCGTTGACAAAGAAGGCGCCTCCAAACTGCTCCATTGTCAGACCGGGAAGGCAGTGAATCGCTTGTTTCTCACTGTAGTCCTGACCTTTCATAAACTGACCAAAGAAAATTTTATTCCCTGCACAGGCTGCTCTCAGCGTAATTCCCAGTGCAGCAGTGGTCTTTCCCTTACCGTTTCCGGTATACACCTGAATGTAACCCTTCTCTAGCATTTCATTACTCTCCTTTTGATTAAATAAAACAGATTGATCATTAGCTGATATTCAACTTCGTTGATTCGTTATTATACATTAAAAGCTGCGATATTTTTTTATAATCTCTTCAGCAACTTTGATTCCATCAACGGCAGCAGACATTATTCCGCCCGCATATCCGGCTCCCTCTCCCGCAGGATAAAACCCTTGGATACTTCCGGTCAGGGTTTCATCTCTGTTGATCCGCACCGGGGAGGAACTTCTTGTCTCAACCCCTGTCATAATTCCATCCTCGCGGTCAAACCCCTTGAGCTTTCTTCCCATCTGAGGAAGGGCTTCTTTCATGGCTTCTACCGCAAAATCCGGCAGACAACTGCTCAATTCAGTCCAGTGAACGCCTGGCCGATAGGTTTGTTGAAGATGATCCTCTGGAACTTGGGGTTCTGCGTTTCCCCCTGCTTTCAGGTCTTCTTTGAGCGCGCTGTCAGTACCTCGCAAAAATGCTCCTACCCGCTGCGCCGGTGCGCGGTAATCTGATCCGCCAGCCTGAAATGCCAGTTTCTCATATTTCTCCTGAAAATCAATTCCTGACAACGGATGATCATCGGAAAAATCCTCTGTTCTCACATCCACGAGCAATGCACTGTTGGCCAGCGCCGATCCGCGGTCGTGGTAGCTCATGCCGTTGGTCACCACATGACCTGCATGGGATGCCGCACCGATGACATAACCTCCCGGGCACATACAAAAGGTATATAAGCCCCTCCCGTTTTTGCATCGATAGGAAAGCTTATAATCCGCTGCTCCTAGTTCGCTGCTTTCCCGGCCGCTGCCATACTGGGATTCGTTGATCATGCTCTGAGGATGTTCGATCCGAACACCGATGGAAAACGGCTTCTGGCTCATTTCTACACCGCTTTGATACAGGTTTCTGAAAGTATCCCTGGCGCTGTGTCCCACGGCCAAAATAAGGGTTTCTGTCTCTATTTTCCCGAAACCTCAAGTCCGGTCAGGCGGCTCTGAAATAAAATTTCCCCGCCATGTTCCAGAATGGTTCTGCGGATGGAACATACCACCCTTCTCAAAACATCCGTACCGATATGAGGCTTCTGCTTATATAATAATTCCGGAGGTCCACCCGCCAGAACAAACTCTTCCAATACCTTTCTGACTCTCGGATCTTTAATCTGAGTCGTCAGCTTACCGTCAGAAAAGAGACCGGCTCCGCCTTCTCCAAACTGGACATTGGATTCTTCATCGAGGACTCCCTCTTTCCAGAAACGCTCAACATCTTTCACACGTTCCTCAATGGACTTTCCCCGCTCCAGTATGATGGGACGATATCCGGCCTGCGCAAGAATCAGCCCGGCAAACATGCCACTGGGGCCAAAGCCTGCAATAACCGGCCTGTGCATCAGAGATTCGCTGCCTTGCGCCACCTGCTGATACTTCATATCCGGAGCCAGTTCCAGCTTTGCATTTTTGCATTGGTTGAGCAGCCGGCTCTCCGTCTCGCCAGCCGTTTTATCCGGCAGTGACGAAATAAAATCTACCGAATACACCAGTTTGATATCGGCCTTATTTCTTGCATCTACCGACTCTTTGATCAGTCGGTATTCTTGAATTTCCAGTCCCTTAACCCCAAGCTTCTTGATGATGCGTTCAGGGATCACACCCTGGCTCTCTCCAAGGCTCTTCTTTATTTCATGTATTCTCAGCATCCTATCTCTCCAAGTGCTTCCGCTGCAGCGCTCCCTGCGGCTTTTCCCGAGGACCAGGCCCACTGCAGATTATAACCTCCGCATATTCCGTCCCAGTCCAGAAGCTCGCCG
>JAQSXD010000453.1 GCA_029266295.1 Bacillota bacterium
ATGAAATTCAAATCAGAGATTAAACTGATCTCAAAGGAAAAATCGTATAATGCAAAAAGCATTATTTCGATACTAAGTATGGGCGCAAAGAAGGGAGCAGAAATCAGGGTAGAAGCATCAGGCCCAGATGAACAGGAAGCTGTGGAGAGGCTCGCCGATATGATAGAATCTGGTTTTGGAGAAATATGAAGAAGTGCGCAGTGTGATGTAAGGCATTCACACAAGCATGCGTTTTTCCTTATTTAGCATCAGATTTTGATTTAAATACCTGTACGAATTGAAATAAAAGGCTTGCAATATCAAGGGTTTTATGGTATTGTAAAAAAGTAGTAAAAAACTTGACTTGTAAATGCAAAAGAGTGGGCAATCCCACTCTTTCACTTTTGTGAAGAAAAAGAAAGAAAAATTACGCGTTTAGGCGTCAAATTCAGGGGAGAACGGAGCAGTCCGTTCAAAGGAGTTACAATGGCAAAAACCAAGATAAAAGAACTGATAACAGAAGAATTGTCAGAGTTTCTGGAAGCGAACGGATACGAACTGTACAACGTCGAATTCGTCAAAGAAGGCAAGGACTGGTTCCTGAGGGTCTATATTGACCGGGCAGAGAATTCGGACGAAGGCATCGGAACGGATGACTGCGAGAAGGTAAGCAGATATCTCAGTGAGAAGCTGGATTCCCTGGATCCAATTGAGCAAAATTACTACCTTGAAGTCTCCTCACCGGGGATGGATAGGGCACTGATTAAAGACAGCGATTATGTCCGCTATGCGGGCCGGTTTGTGGATATTACCCTATATCAGGGTTTCAATGGTAAAAAGACGTTCTTCGGCAAGCTGGAAGGCTTACAGGACGGGAATTTGGTCATTCTGGATGAAAAAGAAGCCAGAATCGAAATTCCAATGGAAAAAGTGGCAAAGACAAAGCTTGCTGTATTGTTTTAAGGAGGATAGTTGAGTCATAATGAACAGAGAATTTATTAAGGCAGTTGAGGAATTAGAAAAGGAAAAAGAAATATCCAAAGACCTTTTGATTGAAGCCATCGAATCTGCCCTTGTGTCCGCATACAAGAAAAACTACGGAACCTCTCAGAATGTCAGAGTGAATATTGACAGAGACACCGGTGACATTGATGTCTTTATGAGAAAGGATATCGTAGAGGTTGTGGGTGATCCCTTCGTAGAGGTTTCCATCGAGGAAGCACGGGAGATTGATCCCAAATACGTAGTTGGTGATGCGATTGAAAAGCAGGTCACGCCAAGGGACTTTGGAAGAATTGCCGCTCAGACCGCGAAACAGGTTGTGGTACAACGAATCAGAGAAGCGGAACGCGGCATAATTTATGACGACTATTCCAACCGGCAATCAGAGATTGTGAACGGAATTATCCAGAGGGTAAGCAATGATACCGTGTTTATCAATATGGGAAAAACAGAAGGGATTCTGGCCGCCACAGAGCAGGTTCCCGGAGAGAAATATTTGATCAACAGCAGAATCAAAGTTTACATCATGGATGTAAAGAAGACCACAAAAGGACCCCAGGTCTATCTTTCCAGATCCCATCCAGGTCTTGTAAAGAGACTGTTTGAACTTGAGGTTCCTGAAATACAAGATGGAATCGTTGAAATAAAGAGCATATCAAGAGAAGCAGGCTCCAGAACCAAGATGGCTGTCTATACAGCTGATGAAAATGTGGATCCTGTAGGTGCTTGCGTTGGTTCAAGAGGAACGAGGGTTCAGACCATCGTGGATGAACTCTTTGGTGAGAAAATAGATATTATCAATTGGAGTGAAAATCCGGAAAAACTCATCAGCAGCGCGCTGAGCCCGGCCAAGGTTGAGAAGGTAATTGTCAACGAAGAAGGGAAATCAGCCACCGTTATCGTTCCGGATTATCAATTGTCTTTAGCCATCGGCAAGGAAGGGCAGAATGTAAGATTGGCTGCCAAACTGTGCGGGTGGAAAATTGATATTAAAAGCCATACTCAATTCTTCCCCGAGGAAAGCGATTTTGACGACGGTGCCGATTTGGAGAGCCTTGGGAATGAAGATGGTTATGAGGAATGGGAAGAAGACGGAGAGGATCTGCTTCCGGAAGATGACGATTACGAAATCGTTGAAGTGGAATAACTCTTTAGAATCATAGCCAAAACCTGGGTAAAATAAACTTGTCTGAAGTAGCAGGCAGACATACAGTTAGATAAGGGGGTGTTTCTATGAAAACGAAAAAGGTCCCAATGCGCAGGTGTGTTGGGTGCATGGAATCAAAACCGAAACGAGAATTGATTCGAATCGTTGCTGCGGACGGCGGTCCCAAAATAGATTTGACAGGTAAGGCAAACGGAAGAGGCATTTATTTATGTCCCAATACAGAGTGTTTTACTAAGGCAAGAAAGCGAAAAGCCGTCAGCAGGGGCCTCGAGATAGAAATAGGAGAAGCCGAGCTGGACAATTTATTCAAGGAGCTAGCGGAACATGAGAAAAAAGGTTGATAGCTATCTGGGTTTCGCTGCCAAATCAAAAAACTTGGTATCAGGCTATCAATCCTGCCTGCATGCCATCAAGCATCGAAAGCTGAAACTAATAATTTTCGCAGAGGACTTGTCCGAGAATACGGTAAAAAAACTGTCCAGGGTGGCAGATGAGAGCGCTGTACCCATAAGGATTTACGGTGACTCAGAGGAGCTGTCGCAGATTACGGGAAACCAGGACAGAGGAATTTTCGGCATTACCGATGGGAATTTTGCAGAGGCAATCATGAAAGAAATTGACGGAAAATAGCGAGGGGAAATCAACAGCTGCCTCGTTAAGAACGCAGAAATAAGGAAATTTTCCACATTCGAAAATTTTCATGAATGCGTAATAAGAGAATGGAGGTGTTCGAATGTCCAGTATGAAAATACATGAACTAGCGAAAGAACTGAATATGAGCAGTAAAGATATGTTGGATAAAA
>JAQSXD010000042.1 GCA_029266295.1 Bacillota bacterium
AAAACCGGTATGGATTGCCGTCATGACAATGCGGTTTTTCAGCACCAGGTTTCCGATTCTGCTCTCCATAAATAAATGGTCCATTGGAATCCTCCTATCTCGCTTGTTACTAACGCTCGTATTTTTCAGCCAGTCTTTTCTCCGCCTGGATAAAAAGAGGGCTTACCAATTGAAGCCGCTCTTTCTACTACAATATTAATGAGGAGGAGATACATTTTCAGATGAATTCAATCCCCTTGATTTTTCTATAGCCCGTTAATAAAGTTTACCGGTCCAACGGTCAGTGCCGGTACAAAGGTAATTAGGAATAATACGATAATCTCCAGCACAAACATGGGCATAACCGTTCGGCAGATGCCTCCGAAATCTGTTCTGCTATCAAGGCCTTTTGCAATAAACAGGTTGATGCCAAGGGGTGGTGTGAGCAGACCCATGGTCATATTCAGCATTGCCATAACGCCGAACTGAATGGGATCGATTCCCACAGATTGAATCAGCGGGAAGAAAATCGGTATGTAAATGAAGGTTGACGCAGTCAGCTCCATAAAGCAGCCGTTAATCAGCAGAATAATATTGATCAGAATCAGGATTAATATTGGATTGTCGGTGATTCCCAGAATTGCGGAGCTGATCATGGCAGGAACCTGCTGTGTTGAGAGGATCCAGCTAAAAATCGCGGCGGTACCGATGATCAGCATGATCATTCCATTGGTCACTGCTCCGTCAAAAGCCACACCCGGCAGTTCTCTCAATTTCAGATCACGATAGATGATTCCGGCTACGAGAACACCGTAAACACCGGCAACAGCTGCTGCCTCTGTGGGTGTAAAAATCCCGGAAAAGATTCCCCCAAGAATGATAATGGGCATCAACAAGGCCAGGATGGAGCGTCTTAATGCCTTAAGGAAAGTAGCAAGGTGGAAGGGTCTGGTTTCTCCGCCCCATTTGTTTTTCTTAGAGACAATAAAGACATAAATCAGCAGTACGAGCCCAAGTAAAACACCCGGTACGGTTCCTGCAATGAACATGTCCGATATGGATGTGCCTGTGAGAACCGCATAGTTAACAAACGGAATACTGGGCGGGATGATCGGCCCAATAACTCCTGCTGCCGCTGCAATCGCAACTGAGAAATTGGGAGGATACCCATCTTCAATCATCATAGGCGCCATTACCGCTCCAATGGCCAATACGGTGGCCGGAGCTGATCCCGATAGCGCTGCAAAGAACATGCAGGAAAGCACCGTTACCATTGCCAGAGATCCAGGAAGCCACCCGAAGATGGAATAGGATAAATCAACCAGCCTTCTGGAGATTCCTCCCCGTTCCATAACCTTTCCTGCAAAGATAAAAAGCGGTATTGCTAAAAGTGTTGTTGAATCGATGGACCGGATCATTCTTT
Organism: Bacillota bacterium; assembly: GCA_029266295.1. Taxonomy (GTDB): domain Bacteria; phylum Bacillota; class Clostridia; order Peptostreptococcales; family Anaerovoracaceae; genus Anoxybacterium. Next base: position 1,403 of record JAQSXD010000042.1, read on the forward strand.
GCACTGTCACGATCAAATCGATGTCACCCTGAAACAGCAGTGCGCCGATGGCTGCAAAGCCAAGGCAAATGGCGATGGGTACATTTAAAAGAATCAAGACAAGAAGGGTAACCAATAAAACTGTCAGCATGCTTCTCCACCTCCGCTCACCTTTGTATCATTTATAATAATCTTAATAATTTCCATTATGATCCGGATGGCAGAAAGCAGCATCCCCAATGTCAGGAATCCATACACCACCCATAACGGGAGACTGATTACAGGGCTGGACTGCCCCGATGCCATTTGTGCGCTCATCATTCGACATCCCATGTAAAGAATCAGGATACAGAAGGACAAGCTGATCAGATTGGTCAGAACCGAAGTTCCCTTTCTCAGTTTTCGTGGTATCACATAATCCACGACCACAGAAATTCCTACATGGCTGCCATATTTAAAGCCCGCGCTGACAGCAATATATACCGCCAGGATATTCAGATAGCTGGACACTTCGTTTCCCCATACGAGACCGCTTTGAAAAAAATTTCTAAGTACAACGTTTATAAACATGATAAGAACCATAGCGATTGTCGCATAGCCAACAACATTCTTTTCAAAGATCTCCAGCCGGTGATCCACTTTTTTAATAAATGAGGACATAAGAACCTCCTTTGCACCTCAGGCTTATGGGGAGCGGTATTTCAGCCGAATGCCGCTCCCTTGAGTAAGCCCTAAAATATATTGCTAATTCTTTCTCAGCTCTTCAACCTGTGCAAGTATCTTGTCAACCGCTTCATCTCCAGCTTTATCTCTGACAACGTCGATTACAGGCTTACATGCATCTACCATCTGCTTGTATTCATCCTGAGACAGCGTATATACCGAAACCCCGGCGTTCTTCATTGATTCGATATCTCTCTCATCGTAAGCTCTTGATTTTTCTCTTTCAATCTTCACAAACTCATCAATATTTTTCTGGAAGATTTCCTGTAGCTCCGCAGGCATTTTTTCAATGGAGTCCGGATTCACAAATATGCCGAGGAAATCATAGACGTGATAATCCAACGTCAAATATGGCTGTACCTCGTAAAGACCCTGGGTGTAGATCAAGGACGGGGGATTTTCCTGTCCGTCTACAGCTCCTTGTGACAGCGCAGTATACAGTTCGGCAAAGGCGATGGGTTGAGGAGATCCACCCAAAGATTCTACCATTGCTATCGTGACGGGGTTCTGCTGCGTCCTTATCTTCATACCCTTGATATCTGCAGGACTTTTAATCTGTTTTTTTGTAGAGGTAAAGCATCTGAGACCATTTTCGGCCCATCCGACACATTTTACACCTGTGTTTTGGAAGACCTGATCTGCCAGCCAATCCGCAGTCTCACTGTCAAAGAATTCCCAAGCCTCTTCTCTGCTCTGGAACAGGAATGGTGTTGTTGTGGCAAGAACACCGGGGTAAAATCCGCCCAGAGATCCTGCTGATAGCGTTCCGATTTCGATGGTTCCCAGCTGGAGACCTTCAAAAATCTCTTCTTCATTTCCCAGAATGGAAGAAGGATAGTGTTCAATCTTAATCCTGCCGCCTGACTCCTCTTCAATTTTAGCCATGATTTCAATGATCGCATCCGCCTGTTTGTCGTTTTCAGCCGGAGACACGTGGGCCCATTTCAGTGTGTAAACTTTATTGTCATCTACGGGTGTACCTGATTCTTCGGAGCTGCCGTTGCTCCCGCTACCGCCGCAACCGGTTAAAATCCCGGAAACTGCAAGCAAAGTGATTAATAGGATAGCTATTAATTTTTTCCCTTTCATGATCATTTTCCTCCCATTTTCGTCTTCTTTTTCATTATATATTTTTTTTATAAGATTTAAAGATTTAAAGGATTAAAGATTAGAAGTATCAAAGGTTTCGTCAGTAAAGTACTTTGCTGCTGTTTTTCCAGATGCCCATTTTTTCTGCTTCCATTACAAGCTCCTCCTGAAAATCCGGATGTGCAACGGAGATCAGAAGTTCTGCCCGCTCCCAGGTCGATTTTCCCTTCAGATTCACTGCACCGAACTCCGTTACGATATAGTGGGTTGCACTTCTGGGCGCCGATACGATGGAGCCCTCCGGCAATCTGGGCATAACAAGGGATTCTCTGCTTCCGTCTTTGTTCTCCCGCACCGACGGCGTGCACAAAAAGCTCTGTCCTCCTGCCGACTGAAAGGCTCCCATTACGAAGTCCAACTGGCCTCCGGTGCCGCCAATATGCTGCAGACCTGCCGATTCGGAGTTCACTTGTCCGAAAAGGTCCACCTGCAGACAGCTGTTAATGGAGACAAAGTTATCATTTGCTGCAATGACCTCCAGCGCATTGACATAATCGACAGGCGCCATGCAGCCCATGGGATTGTCGTCCAGGAAATCATAGACCTCCTGGGATCCCATGGCAAAGGTGTAAACCATTTTTCCTTTATTGGTGTTCTTATTTCCGGTCAGCTTCCCTTCCTTATAAAGGTTCACATAGGCGTCCACAAACATCTCTGTATGTACGCTGAGATCACTGATATCCGATTCGGAAATCATAGTTCCAACATAATTTGGCATGCCGCCGATTCCAAGCTGAAGTGTACTTCCGCTGCGGATTTTCTCTACAATATGTCCGGCAATGCATTTTTCCTTCTCGCTTGCCGGTTTTGCCACCAGCGTAGGAAGGGAACCGTTTGATCCCTCAACAATCATGTCGATTTGGGAAATATGGATGCTGTTTTGCATTCCATGACAGATCGGCTGTCTTTCGTTCACTTCGACGATGATCTTTTTCGCAGCAGAGAAAATTCCCCAGTATTCTGCGGTCTGCGGACCAAGATTGAAGTTTCCATAACGATCCATGGGAGCCACCTGAAGCATGGCTACATCGATGTCCCCTACATTTTCTGCCCACAGCTTGGGATTCTCCCGAAATTGCACAGGGATAAACCAACATCGACCCTCTTTGTTCATCTTTCTGTCCAGCCCGCTCATATGAGTGCTGAGATATTTGAAATGCTTTGCTTCTGGATCAGCCTGAAGGATTGCCGGCGGCTGCTTATGGGCCCAGATCGTATCGCAGACAAGCACGTCATGAAGTTCAAAAGTGCGCTTAGCAAGTGCCTGATCAAGATCCTGTACGATCCCGCAAAACAATCCGTAATGTACCCTGTCACCTGATTTCACGACTTTAACCGCCTCATCTGCCGTCACAAGCTTTTTGCTGTACTCTGCCGTGAGCTCACTCAGTTTGCATAGCTGCTTTATATTTACCATCTACTTACTCCTTTTCCTGATGTCTCATCAGATCCCGTCATTCCCTGTGCCACCTTCCGAAAGTAATATGTGAGTTTGCCTTCGAAAAACTGAATCAGGAAGCAACATTCCCGAAGGAATGTGTGAGTTTACTTTGGAATGCTGCATTTATGCCGTACCTGATGTACGGGACTACACGACCTCAACAACCACCGTGGTTCCCATTCCTCCGCCTGCACAAAGAGTCGCAAGACCATATCTGTTTCCTCGTCGCTTCATTTCATAAAGCATTGTGATTACGATCCTGCAGCCAGTCGCTCCGACCGGGTGTCCCAAGGAAATTCCTCCCCCGTTAACATTGAGAATCTCATGATCAATACCAAGCTCCTTCTGAACAGCTATACATTGCGCCGCAAAGGCTTCATTGATTTCAAACAGTTCGATGTCTTTAATTTTAAGCCCTGCTTTCTCCAGCGCCTTTTGAGAGGAGCTGACAGGCCCGATGCCCATAATCTCCGGCTCCACTCCCGTCGTAGCGACGGAAAGGATTCTTCCAAGAATGGGAAGCCCAAGTTCCTTAGCCTTTTCTTCTTCCACCAGCAGTACTCCGGCAGCGGCGTCGTTCATGCCGGAGGCATTCCCCGGCGTAACGGTTCCGTTGTCCTTGAAGGTTGCCTTGAGCTTTGCAAGTCCCTCAAGGGTTACATCTCTCTTTGGGTATTCGTCTGTGTCATAAACCATATCGCCTTTTTTCCCTGGGATAGTCACTGGAATAATCTCATCCTTGAACTTCCCTCCGTCAAGTGCAGCAACGGCTCTCTGCTGGCTTTGAAGTGCATATTCGTCCTGCTCCTGTCTGGTCACGCCAAATTTCTCAGCTACGTTTTCCGCAGTGATCCCCATTGCAGGTCCGACTCCCAGATTGGTAAGTGAATCCCACATGGAATCCCGCAGTTCGCTGTGACCGAATTTCTTTCCATACCGGAAGTCAAACACCATATGAGGCGCCGTGCTCATACTGTCTGCTCCTCCGGCCATGATGCAGTCCGCCTCACCTGCTCTGATCTGATAGTATCCCATTTGGATCGAAGACATAGAAGAAGTACAGTTTCTATGAATGGTGATCCCCGGGACGGTGACAGGAAGACCCGCTTTTACTGCCGCTACTCTGGCCAGATTGTTCTCTTTATATGTTCTCTGGTAGTTGCATCCCCAGATCACATCATCGATAAGCGAAGGATCAATGCCTGCCCTCTTCACCAGCTCCTGCATAACCGGGATAGACAGATCCAGCGAAGTAATGGATTTAAACTGTCCTCCTATGGTCCCGATGGGGGTTCTGCAGCCTGCTGCAATTACTACGTTTCTCATAATTTTCCTCCTATTGAATCAAGATTTACTTTCCTTTGTATATGGGCACTCTCTTTTCTATGAATGCCATCATTCCTTCTTTTTGGTCCGCTGTGTGAAACAGGTCTGCCCAGCGCTCTGATTCAAGCTTTATTGCCTCACTGATGGTGGCGCAATTCAGTCCGCCTCCAATGGATTCTTTGGCTGTTTTCAGTGCGATAGGTGCCTTTTGACAAAGCTTCTGTGCCCACTCCATAGCAGCTTCCATCAACAGGTTCGGTTCCACCACTTTATTAATCAGACCGATCTGCTCTGCGCGAACTGCATCGATGGTTTCTCCCAGCAGAATCAGCTCCTTTGCACGGGCAGCTCCCACCAGCCTCGGTGTCCTAACGGTGCCGCCGGCACCTGGCATAATGGCAAGATTGATTTCTGGAAGGCCCATTTTTGCGGTTTTTGACGCGATTCTGAAATCGCAGGCCAAAGCCAGTTCCATACCGCCGCCCAGCGCAAAGCCTTCCATCGCAGCAATGGTTGGAATATCGAGATTTGCGATGCGGTCCAGTGTTGATGAAAATGAAAAAGTCTTTGCTTCCGCCGGATTCATCCGAACCATACTTCTGATATCTGCACCTGCGGCAAAATGTTCATCACTCCCGATGATCAAAACAGAAAGTGTTTCATCTCCTTCGAGTACATCAAGCAGAGACTCCAGCTCGTCAATCACCTGGCGATTCAATGCATTCAGGGCTTTGGGCCTATTAATTCTAACGATTCCAATTCGGTCTGCTTTTTCAAAGATTAAAGATTCCATGTCGTTCCCTCTTCTCCAGTCTAACAATGAAGTTCATTTGCGTAAGCTACCCGATTGCCAAATTTACGTCCAACTCTAGTCGTACTGATAGAAGCCCTTTTTTGCCTTTCTTCCAAACTCACCTCTTGCATACCGCTCCACGATTGCCGGGCTTGGCTTGTCTGCAAGATCCCCGGTCATCTTGTATTTTTCAGTGAGCACGTCATATTCCAGATCGATCCCTGTCAGATCAAGGAGTTCAAAGGGGCCCATCGGATGTGACAGACCAAATTTAACTGCCTTATCAATATCCTCCACAGAAGCGACTCCCTGATCGTACATGTAACAGGCTTCTTTTGTGATTGCACTGAAAACCCGGTTTACAATAAAGCCGTAAATTTCTTTTTTTACAACCGCAGGAATTCTATCAATGGATAAAACAAACTGCACCATAGTTTCGATGGTTTCATCACTGCAATGAGGTCCTTTTACTACCTCAACAAGCTTCATGATAAGCGCCGGATTGAAGAAGTGCAGATTCAGCACCTTCTCCGGGTGGGCCACCACATCACAGAACTTTGAGCTTACAATATAGGAACTGTTGCTTGCAAAAATTGTTCGATCCGGTGTCAGCGCATCAATCTGCCTTAAAATATCCCGTTTTACGTCCAGCACATCCACAACTGCTTCAATAACAAGATCAACGTCTTTTACTGCTTCCCCAAGATCCGTGGTAAAACGGAGTCTGCCCTGAATTACCTCTGCCTCAGCTTGCGTAATTTTCCCTTTGGCTACATTCTTTGAAAACCATCCTTTTGCAAAGGATTCCGCTTTTGCTACTGTCTCTGGCTTTCTGGAATAGCAGGAGACCTCATAACCGGAGATTGCAACCTGCATTGCAATCTGATTTCCCATGGTACCACCGCCAACCATAGCCACTTTTTTAATATCCATGTTTCCCTCTCTTTCTACAATCCGTTTCTGTTTTTACGGATAAGCTAATTTATGAAAACGCCTAAGCAGTTTGCCGCTTGTTTTCTGTCTTCCATGGCCTGATTCAGCGCTGCGCCGAATCTTTCCCTGCGCTCAGCTGTTGCCCGCCTCCATTTCTCTTGCAAAGATCGCTGCGCCCAGAGCTCCCATGGCCTGCGGGTCTTCCAGCCTGATAATCGGGTGGTGAATCTCCTTTTCAATTGCCGTCACCACGTTATGATTCAAAGCCACCCCACCGGTCATAACCACCGCGTCGGCAATTCCGATCCGGTTACACAGTCCTGCAATCCTCTGCGCTATGGATTTATGTGCCCCCAGTGCAACATCCTCGATGCTCATTCCTGCCGCCAGCTGGGAAATCACCTCTGATTCAGCAAAAACCGTACAGGTGTTACTGATCACCACCCCCGGATTCCCTCTGGCCGCCAGACCGGAAAGGTCTTCTATTCTACAGTCGAGAACTCTTGCCATAACCTCCAGAAACCGTCCTGTTCCAGCGGCACATTTCTCGTTCATCACAAAGTTTTCAACGATCCCGTTTATGGAAACACGGATGACTTTTGCATCCTGACCACCAATATCAATAATGGTACTGGCCGTCGGCCACAAGAATTTTACGCCTTTCGCATGGCAGCTGATTTCTGTAATTTGCCTGTCGGCACCTTCGTACATCAGCCTTCCGTATCCGGTTACAACGCATTTTCTGACGTCGCACCGCTGAATACCTGCCTGACGGAGCGCTTGCTCCACTGAAATCTGCGGTCCTTTGCTTCCGGTTCCGATGTTTACAATTCCTTCTCCGCAAACCATTCCAGCTCTGTTGATGAGAACAGCCTTCGATGAAGAAGAACCAATGTCTACTCCCAGATACATATCTTCCTCCTTTGATACGATGTTCAGGCCAACATTTCACTGAAGCTTTGAATTCGTGTTCTCAGCTGCTCAAGTGAGTCCATCTGCTGCTCTATTTCAATATAGAGTGACGGAATTCCGGCACCTTCAAGTTCTTTTTTAATGATTGGGTAGTCAAACTCCTCCGGATCACAGAATTTCATCTGACAGACAATTACTGCATCAGCCTGGTATTTTTCTTTCATTTGAATTAGCATCGCTGCTCTTGTCTTTTTTTCGTCATAGAGGAAGGCACATCCATCCTGCATTGCGACCCGCTCCACCATACGGTTAAGTCCATCCCCTGTATCAGGTGCGATGGTGCGAAATTGTCTTGCCCCGTGGGCCAGATCATCTGCAACTACAACCATTCCGTTCTCCGTCATAATGTCAAGAATACCGTCAGGCTCTGCAATGAGACCGCTAAGTATGATCTTCTTTCTGCCGAAAGCATTTTCCCTTGGCAGCTTACTAAGTTCCAGAATCAGCTCCCTTACTTTCTCTGTATAGATCCTTTTGTCCATAAAGTACGAAGCCTTTAGAATCAGGTGCCTGGTCTTTGCCTTCAGCATGTCTGGATAGTCCTTCACCAAATCGGAAAACTCCTGCATGGTGCGTCGGTATTCGTCGTAGAGGTCTACACTTTTCTGGATCTCCTGATCTGTTATTTTTTTTCCTGATATCCGTTCCAGCTCTTTCTTTACCCTTAAGAACTCATCCCGCAGGTATTCCTTCCCCGCCGGGATCTTTCTGTTCTGTGGATACACCATTGGGATTAAATTAAGCTGTGGAGATGCGATCTTCCAATTTTCTATCATGCATTTCAAGGTATCGCAGTAGGCTGTAACAATAACGGCTGATAGAAAGTCATATTGTCCCAAAAGAGCCTGTTCTGTATTGGCCTTCATGATGGAGCAGCAAAAACCCTGAAGATAGCGGTCCGCCAATGTTCCCACCGTCTGCCCTCCCCACATGCCTACGGGAAGCATTTCCGCCGCGTAGATCAGTTCCTCCGGTGTATAGATGGGAAAGCATCCAACCGATTTTTTCCCGGTTTCATTCATTGCCTTTAAGATGGAATCCTTTGGTCTTTGCCCTGCGTACGCAAGCTCGCTGATCAGACTCATCGCTTTACTCATAGAAGGCCCCTCCCATTCTCTTTTTCGCTTCCATCATTTCGACCAGAGCCTGAATTCTTGTCTCAAACTGAGCAAGCGAAAATGCTCTCGGATCCGTCTGGTCGCCGTCAAAGATTACAGAAGACACGCCTGTAGATGCTTCTACTTTGCGCTGTACTTCAAACTGTCTGAAATCCATCAGCTTGCAGCTTCGATTTGAGTGGTAGATAATGCCGTCAAGCTGAAAGTCCTTTACAATCCCAATGATGTTATCCGTTCCAAACGCCAGGTTTCGGTTTACATAATTGGAGCTGTAGGCCCTTGCCATTCCATCCAGATCATTCTCGTCATAAACGATATACCATGAGTCCGGATAGGTGGAGGTTACCATGTTGATGCCGTACTTTTTCAAAACCTTATAGGTATCTCCTAAGTAAGGCCAACAGGCGATGCCATCCCACATGACCCTATATTTTTCCTCTCCGTCTTTCCAAGGACCAACTCCCTTTTCCTTTTTTTCCTGCAGCTCATCATGCCACAGCTTGAACAGTTCAAGACCTTCTTTTGTCCCTCGCATGCATACGATGATCGCCATATAATTGAACAATTCAAAGCCATTCAGCGGCGAGGGTTTCGCGCATGCCAGAAGGGATGCTTTCTTCCACCACCGTGAGGTCTCTGAAGAGATTTTCATCACCTCCCTGAATCGGTCATAGTCAAATTTCTGTCCGGTAATTTCCTCAAGCCTAGTGATGGCGTGAAGGATTTGTGCCTTTATGTATTTCACATTCTGGTCGCTGATCTCATATTCATGATTAAACGGCGGGTCGAAAAGAATCATGGGGACGTTCAGTTCCTTCGCGATATTCTCATACCATTTAATTACAGTATTGCAGATGTTATTGCAGCAGAAGATCAGATCCGGAAGCGGTATATTTGCTGCTTCGCATTGTTGAATGTCCATGTATGCCAGATTTACCCTGGCGTAGGAACAGATGTCAACGGAATACCCTTTGCCTTCTGAATGATTGATAAATTCCTGGGCGTGCTTTCTTGCACCGATAGCTGCCGCATGGTTTTCCGGATAGACCGCATGGATTCCCATGGTCTCCAGCAGCTCCTGGGGTGCGATGGAAGTGGACCAGGCCACAGGCTTTCCCTCTGCTTTGGCATGCAAGGCATCTGCATAGTGTTTGTCTAAAAGTTCACCAAGCAGCTGCTTTGACGTCTTTTGATGTTCCAAGATTGCTACCTCCTTTTCCAACAGTTCTGAGATCATATTGAGCAACTGCTGTGCCAATGAAGAAACAAAAAGTGCCAAAAAAATAAAAAAAGCCCGAAAAGGCTTGCAAAACGGCAAAATGTTTTTGCAAGGTTCCTTTTCGGACAGGCTGAATATCGTATGGAGCATCGCTCTTTTCAGAGTCAAATCGATGTACTGCTGCATCGCCCAAAAGTCCGTTTGAGCAAACGTGCATCAGTTCACCAATGCATCCGTTCTCCAGTGCTGCAGTGCCAGTGTCTCCGTTCTCCATTACCCCAGTGCCTCCGTTCACAGCTGATACTTCTTCAGCTTGCGTACAATGGTTGACTGGTCGACCTTTAGCACCTCCGCTATTTTTCTGCTGGAGCTGTATTTCTCCTTCGCATCTTTTAAAATCCGATATTCAAATTGATCCAAGGACTCCTGAAGCGAAGGCAATTCCTGAGTTCTTGACTCATTGCACTGTGAGCTTGACGCATACCAAGGAAGGTCATTGAGCTGCAGATATTCATTATTGCTTATAATTACCATGTTTTCAATTACGTTTTTCAATTGACGGATGCTTCCGGGCCACGAGTAATTTTCAAGGGCCTTCATCACTTCATAGGTAACTTTCTTGTTCTGCCCATACTGCCGATTGAACTTATGGATGAATTTCAGTGCAAGGGGTGCAATGTCCGCCACCCGCTCTCTCAAAGGCGGTATTTTCATGTTTACTACATTGAGACGATAAAATAGGTCACCACGGAAACTACCCGCTTGGACTTTTTGCTCCAGATCCTGATTGGTCGCTGCGATAACCCGGATATCTACCGGTATAGCAACAGAAGCGCCCACTCTGGTAACGGTTCTGGTTTCAAGTGCCCTCAGCAGCTTTACCTGAAGGTTAAGACTCATCTCTCCGATTTCATCAAGAAACAGCGTTCCCCCGTCAGCCGCTTCGAAAAGACCTGCTTTTCCGCCCTTTACAGCACCTGTAAAGGCACCCTCCACATACCCGAATAATTCGGATTCCAGCAGATTCTCCGGAATTGCGCCGCAGTTTACCGCAACGAACGGCATATCCTTTTTTAAAGCATTCCCATTATGTATGTAATTAGCAATGACCTCCTTACCAACCCCCGACTCTCCGGTGATCAAAACGGTGGTGTTAAAATTGCTTATTTTCTTGGCAAGTGCAAAGATTTCTTTCATTTTGCCATCCACTACGACCATGTCCTTACCCCGGCCCTGGTTCTGATCATCCTCGCTCTCTGAATTCTGTTCAAAATAAATTCGTTCCATTTCCTTTGCTTTCAGCAATTCTTCCCGAAGCTCATAAATTTCCGAGATGTCCCGAGAGTTGATAACCACCTTTTTAATATGGTTGTCTTTATCAAAAACAGGCGTGCCCGTTACCATGATATTTTTCCCATGCTGTGTGGTATGATGCAGGGACACCGGCTGCCGCTGTTCAATGGCCAGGAGTGCCACGGAATTCTTCATCCAGATGGGGTTGATCAGCTCTTTCATATTATGTCCCAACAGCTCCTCTTTTTTGATTGCCGTATTGCGCACATAGGACTGATTGACCAGAAGTACATTTGCCTCTCCATCGGTAACAAGAATCCCGTCAAAGGAGCCTTCGATAATTTCCTGCAGTTCCGCCATGACCTGCTCTGTCTTTTGCAGTTCTGAAGCCAGAGAAATATCCTCGTAATAATCGTGCAAGATGAAAACCCGATTGCCTTGTCCCGTTCCGTCCTCTTCCAGGTTTTCAAAGTTTCTGACGCAGATGTTCCGTTCATCGATGATGATTCTGTTGATGCGGTCTTCATCCAGCGTGTCTCGGAAGGGCTTCATCTGGGGGAAGATATCAAAAAAACATCGATTCACAGCAGTATCTTTCGCCACGCCGGAAAGCCGTTCTGCAGCATCATTGCAATATCGAATCTGAAAACGGCTGTCAGTAAAGACAACACCGTTGGGTGATTGCTTTAAGATCCGTTCGTAATCAACATTCTGGAAACCCATGAGTACCTCCTCATAATACGTCCCTGTATGTGTATTTTTGCTTTCTTATTCCGAATTATATCACAACAAAAGTTTCTTACCAACTTGAATGCACATTCAAAAAAAGAAAACTCCCTGCCCTTGGCAGAGAGTTTTCCGGATTATATTTTAAAATCAGAGGAGCATTTCAGGCAGGAACAGTACGAGCTTTGGTATGAATGCAATGAGCAGCACCACAATGAAGCTGACCACTACAAATGGTACGATACTTCTGCTCAGTTTTCCAAGGGGCACTCCGGTGATATTGGAGCTTACAAACAGGCACATTCCAACGGGAGGTGTAATCAATGCCACTGAAATCATCAAACTGAAAACAAGACCGAAGTGGACATCATTGATTCCCACCGCTAAGGCAAGGGGGGCGAACACCGGTACAAAGATGACCATAGAAGCAAAAGCTTCCATAAACATGCCGATAATCAGCAATGCGAACAGGATTAGAATCATGACGATGTACTGATTGTCGGTTACCGCAAGTATGGCACTTGAA
>JAQSXD010000043.1 GCA_029266295.1 Bacillota bacterium
TTCTTTGTTGATGTCCACCAGCAGTCCCATGATTTCCTCCGCCGATTTTGAGTTGAGCGCACCGGTTGGCTCGTCGGCAAAGAGAATCTCCGGTGCATTCATCAGGGCACGGCAGATACTGGCCCGCTGGAGCTGGCCGCCCGAAACCTCTGTGATATCCCTATTTTCCAGCCCTTCAATCCCTGTTCTCTTCATTAAGGCTTTCGCCTTTTGCGAAGATTTCCCAGTATCCCTCTTGCCCTCGTTCGCGGCGGGAAGGATGATATTATCCAATAGATTCAGGTTTCTAAGCATGGTGGGCTGTTGAAATACAAAGCCCATTTTTGTCCTGCGAATATCCGCCAGTGCGTTTTCACTGAGCTCAGATAGTTCAGTACTTCCAAATTCCACTGACCCGCTTGTAAGCTCGTCCATGCCGCTGAGGGCGAACAGGAGTGTAGATTTTCCCGATCCGGACTGCCCCATTACGGCAACAAACTCACCTTTCGCTATTTCCACATTGACTCCGTTCAGTACCTTGATCTTTTCATCACCCCTGCCAAAGATTTTCACCATATCTTTCCCGGTAATGATATGATTCATCATGTGATTCATCATGCTAAGCCTCCTTAATATGTTCGGAAATTTTTAATGTCTGGATGCCGGAAATGCCCAGCATGGTGGCGGCGGCGACACAGCCTCCAAGGAGCAGAGGTGAAACAAGATAGACAAACCATGGGTTTACTACAAAATCAAAGGTTGCTGCACCAAAGGAAGAAACGATTGCGATACCCACAAGCTCTCCCAGTGTGTTTGCCAAAATCGTGCCGATGATTACACCCAGTGCCAGCACGGTGATGGAGCGCGTAAGATACTGCCTGCGGATATCCGCACCGGTGAATCCCATTGATTTTAGTATGGCGATGGGATATCGATCTTTTATCACCAGCATTTTTATAAACAACAGCGTAACCAGCAGTGTAAGCAAAGCGGTTGCCCAAATAGCAACTATGGAAGCCATTTTGATGGCGTCCCGCATAGAACCGAGCATCTGCCCAATGCTTTCGTCGATACCGGTAACTTTGGCGAAGGGAAACTGTTCCCTGTACTGTAATATTGCTGCCTCTACGCCCTGTCGGTCACGAAATGAAGCTGCAATTCCGACACTCAAAACATCACCACTTTTCATTTCAAACGTGGCTTGTGCCGTTCGGCCGCCACTGGTGACATCAGAGTAAATCCCACACACTGTGAGGTACTTTTCCTCGCCGTCAACGATTAAAATGATTTCATCTCCAACAGTTTTTTCGAGGTCTTTTGCATTGATAATAGAGAGAGCAAGTTCCGATGCCGAATGCGGAGCACGGCCATTGGAGTAGGTGATCGGAAAGGCAGAGTAGTCACCAAATGTCACACGCAGTTTCTCTATTGCCCCATCATCCGCTTTCCGGTCTAGCATCCTACTGGTAAACAAAGCGTACTTTTCAACATTCTGATCCGCAGCCAGCACATCAGCAACTTCCGCCGCCTTCCCTGCAACATCCTCCACCTGTGTCCGCATCACCCCAATATTAACATCGCAAATTCCCATGCCCATGTAGGTGATGAAGCTTTTCGAAGAAATGGTTCTGCTGATATTTTGCGGCACAATCATAAGGAATGAGGAAATGACCAGCACCGTCAGCATAGTGCCATACAGTTCTTTCCGAGAAAGAACATCCTTGATTCCAAGAAAGATGTTCCGGGAAAAAAGCCTGTTATTACTGAGCCGGAAGGTTCTCGCCGATTTGGATTTTTCCTGCGCAGCACCGAATCGCAGAGCCTGCACGGCGGATATTTTACGGAAGCGCCGCAGCACTCCGCTCACATAAAGCAGAACGCTGCCGCAGATTACCGTCGCCCCCAAAAATCCGCAGAGCAAGCCGGGTAACGAGTTTCCGCTTTCGCCCATGTACAGTCGAAGATTTTGCATGAATAGCGTTTGAGGCGGCAGGGAGGCCAGAAAACCCAACGTGCAAGCCGTCCCCGCAATAACGCCGTACTTGGCAAGGTAGATTTTTTTCATCTGCGATACTCTCATCCCAATAGCCTTCAGTACACCGATTTCTTTATAATCCTCTTCAATCTTAGCGAGCAGCGTAAATCGGATACACAAAAATGCCACGATGATGACAAGGATGCCAATCAATACCAGCACGGCAATCATGATGCCGTCGGTAATGCCGTTGATCATTTTCACTTGATTGTAAGTGATGGCGGGCGGGCCGTTTGCAGGAAGTCCTGCGCCTTGGTAAGCCGCTTCGAAAGCCGGGAAGGAAGCATCCTTAGACAGCCGAAACTCAATGAGATTTTCTAACTGTCCGAATTCACGGACCCTTTTAAAATCCGCTTGGCTCACAAGGAACCGCTTGGAGCTTACAAGCGCCGCGTTCATAATCGAATCACGTAAAAACCCTGCAACGGTAAAGGAAATACCGTGAATGATCACCTTATCTCCAATTGCTATATTTCCTTCCTTCATATAGTAGATCGGGACATATATTTCGCCGTCTACGGGACGGATGACTTCACTGTTCAAGTTTAGCAGGTAATCGAATTTCTCGCCCTGCACAGAAAGGCCGTTGTCCTGTATGCTTCCGGCAAGGGAATCGTCTCCGATGATAATGTCCGCTCCCTCGATGTTGAGGAACGGAAGTAACTGATACTCCTCTACGCTTTTATTCGCATCGGCAAAATTTCGAAGCTGTTCCAGATCTACATCGCCTGTGTGCATCTGCATGAAATGAAGGGACTTTGCCGAAAGCAGCATATGATCGATGGCACCGAACAGATTTATGGTAAGCGATGCGGCCAAAGAGGTCAACATGGCAGAAATGAGGATAAATGCAATAATCGTTCCGGTAATCAATTTACTTTTTCGGATATCGTTCTTGATCATTTTTTGATACTGAATCACGATCTTCAACCTCCGTCCTGGTGTACACGAAAGCCTACGTTTTGATGTGCAGAAACCTCCGTCTTGGTGTACCCTGAAACCTCCATCTTAGTGAATGCTGAAAGTTTCGGAAAATGCAGGACAAACGCCTTTGTATAGGGTGAGGCTGCCTTCGATACAAAAACCTCGCCGAAATGCTGCTCCATCACCTTTTTCACAATGGCAAGGCCAAGGCCTGTTCCACTGCTGGCACTTCTTGAATCACTGCCGCTGACAAAAGGCTCAAACAGGCTCCCGGCGATGGCCTCAGGGATCGCCGCTCCGTTATCGGCAATTTGTATCTCAATATGACCAAGTTCATCCGTCAGGTTCACGGACAAAAGGCTGCCCGCCGGGTTATGGCGGATTGCATTTGTCAGCAGATTCCCAATGGCACGGCTTATTTCCAATGAATCCACCATCCAAAATACGGGTTCATCCGGCAAACGCAGCTTCAAACGCATCTGCCTGCTTTCAATTTCGCCAAACAACGTGGCGCAAGATACGCGGATCAGCTCTGCAAGGTCTGCCTCCGCAAAATTCATCTTGTATTGCGGCGTACCCATCTTGGAATAGGAGAGCAGCTGGTCAATCAATTGGTTTACCTGCGTGGATTTCGCTATTATCGCCAGATGGTATTCTCTCTGTTTGTCCGGTTCCTCCACCATACCCCTGGCCAGAGCCCCTGCATATCCGTAAATCGTTGTCATGGGTGTTTTAAGGTCGTGGGCAATGTGTGAGAAAAGCCGCATCCTTTCATGCTCCATTGTCATTCGCTTTTCTTCTGAGTCTTTCAGCCTTTGAACCATAAAATTGAAGCCATCACGCATTTCACTAAATTCCGTTTCTGTTTCAAAATCAAGTGTAGTGTCCAAATGGCCCGCCGTAACCGCCTTGAAGCCTTCTTGCATGTGCTGTACAGGTTTCATTATTTTCCTGCTGACCCTGCGCCCAAAAAGGACAATCCCGATCAAATAGACTGTCGCCGTGATAAGATTCCAGAAAACAGAAACTATGATTTGCAGTTTTTGGGTCTCCTCTGCCAGCGGAGAAAACGCCAGTTCTGAGAAGTTCATCCCGTTATCGAATGTAATCATACTGAACAAAAGCTCCAAAATCAGAAGCGTCAGTGCAATTCCAATGGTATATCCTATAAAACTGAGCATGATGACTCTTTTGAAGCTGCGCTTTTTCTTCATGTGCGTACCTCCAGACGATACCCTAACCCCCGAACGGTTCCGATGGATACCCCGCCGCCTGAGGGAAGTTTGCTGCGCAGCTTGCTGATGGCTACCATCACCGTATTGTCGTCCACGATGGCGGACTCCTGCCAAGCAGCTTCATAAATCTGCTGTTTGGTGTATACACGACCGGGACTTTTCATTAATAGCTTCATCATGTTATATTCCGTGGCGGTGAGTGGAATGATTCCGCTGCCAAAGCTTAGTGTGCAAGCACAAACATCCATACACAATTCGCCTGCCTTCAGTAGCGCTGCTTCGGAATTCTCCTTATATCCGTCATATCGGCGCAATTGAGCTTTGATCCGGGCAGTGACCTCCAATGGATCAAACGGCTTTGTCACATAATCGTCCGCACCCAGATCAAGTCCCAATATTTTCTCATGATTTTCCGTCTTGGCGCTCACGATAATAATGGGGAGATCGCTGTGTTCTCTCAAACCTTTGATCAGCTGATAACCGTCAAGCTCCGGCATCATAATGTCTATGACAGCCAGGTCAATCTGTGCAGATGCCGCCTGTCTCAGCGCGTCTGCTCCATTTTCAGCTTGTATCACGGAATAGCCGTCCTTTTCTATATATAGCCGCAGAAGCTCGCGAATTTCCTTCTCGTCATCTACAATCAGAATCGTTTTATTCATGGTCTCCTCCATTCCACCGTCAATCGGTAGCACAAATTCGGTATGAAGAATGGGAATCTCTCTTCTCCCTCGTCATACCTTCAAGCCGTATGTTCATTATCGTTACCTTGTCTTTCAGTTTAACATGATTTATCTTAACATTACCTTAAATTCTATTACTGTTTGTCAGTCATTCCTGCGACTTTACTCTCTCTTACGGTTAGAGATAAGCGCTGTTGGTTTTGGGAAAGCAGGTTGACGGGTTCCCTCACACAGCCTCAGCTTAAGCTACAAATAAAAAAATGAGGTGTAAAACCTCATTTTTCATAAGCTGGGTAAAAGGGAATTCAATCTTGGTAAAAGGCTTCAATCGCCTGTGCGAAGAATTCTGCTGCACCCTTCCCATACTGTTCATCAATTGCTTGTTGGCATGGGTTGATTCGGTAGGACTGCGCAACCGCCAGCATCAGGCCCTTTTCCTCTTTCATCTGGCAGATCTGTTTCATGACGAAACTGTACTCACCGACAATCTCCTTTACTTCAAACGAATTGAGATTACAATCACGTTTCTCGGCTAGTTTTTGGCGGATTGCATCTTCCCGTTTCTTGTAGCTTTCAGCAACTTCTTTGCTGATTGGATTTTCGAGGGCTGACCAATAAGCGTCTTTCCCGCCATACCACTCAACTACTTTTGCATAACTTTTTTGCATATCTTCTGAAGATACAACTTCAATATAATGCTTCTTCCACTGCTCTATACTACCAAATTCACCAATGGCCGTCCGGCGCATTTCCTCCGACATGCTGTCGAACATAAACTGAAACATTTTCTCGATCTCTATTTTGGTGAAAACTGTAAAGTCCATCCTATTGTCTCCTTTCAGAATGTCATCCACGCTGGCAATCAGACGTTCCATACGTTCTTTCTTTGACACCAGCATTTCTCTCTGCATTTGCAGAATCCGATTTCTATCAAGAGACGGGCTTTCCATGATGGTTTTGATTTCTTTCAGGGGGATATCAAACTCACGAAAGAACAATATCTGCTGTAAAGTCTCCAAGGCTTTATCGTCATAAAGCCGGTATCCCGCCTCACTCTTGTCCGTGGGCGGAAGCAATCCAATCTCATCATAATAGTGAAGCGTGCGCGCGCTGACACCGGTAAGTTCCGATACTTCTTTAACCGTTCTCATACCATCTGGCCTCCTGCTCTTGATAGAAAAACTATACTCTATGACGTTCCGTAAGGGTCAATAGCTTTTTGAATTTTTTTATCTCTTCTTCCTCTCCTTTTTGACCGGCTGATATTCTCTGGTCGTCTCTTCTCCCCTGAGGATTCGGAGAGCCCCCAATGCAAGAGCTTCCATTTCGTCTTCTCCCGGTATGATTTCGATCGGCGCAATGAAATTGACCCGTTCTGCAATCATATTGGTTAGCATCTTGGAATATGCCAGCCCTCCCGTCAGAATAATATAATCGATGTCGCCTCTTAAGACAGGCGCCATTTCTCCGATCCCCTTAGCAATTTGATATGCCATGGCTTCATATACCAGCTTTGCCTGCTCATTGCCCTCCACGATCATCTTTTCGATTTCTCTGCAGTCGGAGGTTCCGAAATGTGCCTTTAAACCTCCCTGTCCCCGGACCTTTCTTGCCATTTCCTTCTTATTGTATTTTCCGGAAAAACACATTTCGATGACATAGAAAAGCGGGACACTTCCCGAACGTTCCGGAGCAAAAGGACCTGCATCATCTCCGATTGCATCAACGATCTTGCCATCCTCATGAATGCCGATGGATATCCCTCCCCCCAGATGGGCCACAATCAAACGCAGATCTTCGTATTTCCTGCCATGCTTTGCCGCTGCCTTACGTGCCGTGGCTTTCATATTCAGCACATGGCACATGCTGCGCCTCCGCACATCGGGCATTCCCGTTATCGCTGCAATATCCGGAAATTCATCCGCCGTAACCGCGTCATAAATATAGGCATTGATTCCAAGCGGCATCGAGATTTCCGAAGCCAGCAGTGCTCCCAAATTGGAAGCATGCGGGGAAGCCTCCTCATTATATATCGCATCAATCATGGTCTCCGTTACAAGATATCCTCCTCCGAGCATGTTGGGAAGAAGGCCTCCCCGCCCCGCCACTACCGATAATTCCGAAAGCTCCACCTTATGTTCTGATAAAATGGAATAGACGGCCCTCGTTCGAAAACCCATCTGATCCAGAATTTCATCAAAGCGGTTCAGCTCCTCAGCAGTATGCTCGATGCATTCGGAAAAAATTCTGCTTTCGTTTTCATACAGAGCTACTTTTGTTGAAGTAGAACCCGGATTGATCGCAAGAACTTTATAATTCATTCCGTTACTCCCTTCCTGTTACTAATAGCAAATCGGGGCTTCTAAGCGAGCCTCCCCTCTCTCCCGGGTCATTCTGGAGATCCATGGCATCCTGTAATTACTCAATCGGAGCTAAGCTGGCCTGAAAATGGCGTAAAATCGGAGGCTCCCAGGTAATCTTGTAGCCGTGATGGATGCTTTCACGGCGCTTCCAGACCTCATGAATCGCCTCAATAACCATATCATAATGACTTTGGGTATAGACACGGCGTGGTATTGCAAGCCGTGTGAACTCGTTGATCGACTTGAGTTGCTTTCCAGTGTCAGGATCATTGCCAATCATATACGAGCCGATGTCGCAGGAACGCAATCCGCATTCCTTGTAGAGTTCCACCGCCAGTACCTGTCCGGGGAATTCATCGTATGGCAGCTGGGGATAGAATTTTGCAGCATCAAGGAAAATTCCATGGCCGCCTGCCGGGCTTTGATAAGGAATTTCCAGTTCATCCAACCGATCACCAAAATACTCCATTGTACCAATGCGATAGCGCAGCCAGCTTTCGTCAAGTCCCTCATAAAGGCCAACTGCAATGCACTCAAGATCGCGACCGTTGAGACCACCATAGGAATAAAAGCCCTCATAGCTGATACAGTTCGCTTTGATACTCAAGATGTAAGGTGCATTGTCATCCTTGACGCCGATTAAACCACCCATATTGACAATGGTATCTTTCTTTGCGGACATCGTAAAAGTATCTGCCAAATCGAAAAAGGCATGGATAATCTCTTGAATAGACATATCTTTACATTCCGGCTCACGCATTTTAACGAACATTGCATTTTCTGCATAACGTGCCGCATCAATATTGAGATGAATATGATATTTTTGGCAAACCGACGCGACCTCGCGCATATTTTTCAAGGAAACAGGCTGACCGCCAGCAGAATTATTGGTAATCGTCATAACAACCATACCAATCGTTTCAGGGCCCTTTTCCTTGATCATCTCCTCCATTTTTGCCACATCCATGTTTCCCTTAAATAGAGCACGGAGCTGACTATCCGCAGCCTCGGGGTTGCAGCACTCAAGACAGCGAGCTCCAGCTAACTCAACATGTGCACGTGTCGTATCGAAAAATAGGTTTGCAATCGCATATTTCCCTTTTTCCAGGAAACTAGGAAACAGAACCTTTTCTGCGGCACGCCCTTGATGGACAGGCTGAATGTAGCCATATCCAAAGACATCCTTTGCAGCTTCAATCAACTTATAATAGCTTTTCCCACCTGCATAAGCCTCGTCACCGAGCATCAGTGCTGCCCATTGTGCGTCGCTCATGGCGTTGGTACCGGAATCAGTCAGAGTATCGACGTACACGTCCTCGCCGCGCAGGCGAAAAAGGTTGTACTCTGCCTCTCTGATGTACTGCTCACGCTGCTCGCAAGTCGTCATTTTGATCGGTTCCACCATCTTGATACGGTAAGGTTCTGGAATAAAATGTGCCATAATACTACCTCCATTTTTTTCGTTATATAGAGCCCCGGTCCCCGTCAGTAAGGCAGGTAGCGGACAGCACTTGAACACATTTAGTTTTTTCTGGAAATTCCCAGGATGGCTCCCAGACAAATAGAAAGCATCGCCGCCATAAGCACGCGATATTCGGAAGGCAGCATGAAGGTTACGGTATGCGCCGGGATCCAGAAGGCCGGAATCGTTCTGCAGACTACAAAGGTAACAAATCCTTTTAAATCGGCGGCGTCCAGCACCTCGTTCAAGGCTAGCTCCCTCATCTGAAGCATTCTGCCCTGGCCCAAATCGATCCATGTATCGGTAATGCGATGGAATAACATAAACGACGGCCCAAAGAACAGATTCGTAATGGCACTGATAAAAAAAGCTGTCACAAGAATTGGAAAGAGGCCTTCCCCTTTGACAAAAGGCAGGTATCCTCTCTCCATACAGCTTCGAACCCCCGCGTCAAACAATGTGAACATCAGGGTGACCGACATTCCGATGATGCCCCAGACGATTACGCGCCACAAGACACCATGCGGCTTTTTCCAGTATCTCGTCACGATTCTGATTGCCAGCAGTTCGCCCATACTGGCCAGAACAGCAAACTTAATAAATCCCATCAGGTATGGGGAGGTTTGGGAAGCTGTCAAAAACATGGTATGGGTCCCCGGTGCGATCAGAAAAGCGATCACACCGAGCAACACTGTCCCCCACAGAATATCTCCCCTCTTCATCTCGATGCCTCCATGATTATTAATACGTGCCTGGAATAAATCAGGGCTTCTCTAACTGCTATTGCGCCGATGCTGCGGACAATACCAGCGAAAGGTATTTCTCCTCCGCGGTAGCACCTCTTGATACCAAAACGATCGGGGCGCCGGCGCCGGTGATCATGCCTGCCATCTTCGCGCCAGCAGTAAACTGGAATGCTTTCGCCAGCAGATTACCGCTGGTCATGTTGGGCATGAGGAGGATATCCGCATCCCCCGTAACTGGGCTGGAATATCCCTTGATTTCGGCGGCCTCGGCACTCATGGCCAGATCATAGGATATAGGACCTTCCACGATGCAGCCGGGAAGTTTCCCTTCCCGGTTCATCATTTTCAGCAAATCTCCATCGATGGATTCCTGCATTTTTGGATTAACCTGCTCTGCCGCCGCCAAAACGGCGACTTTGGGATTTTCATACCCTAAACCATTGAGGACCTTTACCGCGTTCATGAGAATCTGTGCCTTTTCGTTTAAATCGGGATACGGAAGCATCCCGCCATCGGTCAATACCAGCAATTTATGATAGCTCGGTACTTCAAAGATCCCGAAGTGGGACATAAGCCCCCCCTTCTGCAGACCCCGCTCCTTGTTTACTGCTTCTTTGAGGAGGTCTGCCGTCTGAAGCTTTCCTTTCATTAGAAAATCCGCTTCCCCTTCGCGCACCATCCGAACTGCCCTGCGGGCCGCCGCAGCATTGTCGCTGATATCGACCACCTCTGCTTCCGGAAAGGAGAACCCTTCTTTTTTCATAATACTTTCTATTTTGGCTTGATCCCCAATTAAAATCGGCACCACAATTCCGTTTTCATAAGCCCTGTTAATTCCCTCCAGCGTATGCTCATCATGGGCTGCAGCGACAGCCACTTTTTTCTTTTGAGGATTTTTTTGGACAAATTGAATCAGCTCTTCAAAATTTTTCATCATTCACTCCGCAAATAGTATTCCGCTTTGTTACACCTGGCTTGGAACAGTGCTCTTTTTTCTGTAAAAAACGATATATGCAAATCCCAGAACAATCACTGCTGCGACGATCATTGCTGCGACAGAATGGAATTTATCCCAATACCCTTTAAAGAAGATGATCAGAACGATCAGAGGCAGGATATAGGATACATATGCTCTGACGGCAGCCGGGAACCTGCGACCTTCCCCTGCATTGGCCTCATTGTAAAAGCCTTGCCAACCCCAGCCGTACCGGTAGGTACAGAACATCAGGTAAACCAACGAGCCTAAAGGAAGGACGTTGTTGGATACAATAAAGTCTTCCAGATCCATGACAACCGTGCCTTCGCCGAGAGGCGCAAATCCGCTCCAAAGGTTGAATCCTAAAATGCAGGGCATCGATAAAACAATAACTGCTACGATATTGATCATAACCGCTTTTTTTCTTTCCCAGCCCCATAAATCGATGGCAAAGGAAATAATATTCTCAAATACGGCGATGATGGTCGTCAGAGCCGCAAAGGACAGGAACACGAAGAAGAGGGCTCCCCAGATAACTCCGCCGGTCATATGATTGAAAATATTCGGCAGTGTGATGAAAACCAGGCCAGGCCCTGCACCGGGTTCTACGCCGAAGGCAAAACACGCCGGGATGATAATAATGCCGGCCATCAGAGCAACCAGTGTATCCAGCGCTGTAATGCTGACGGCTTCTCCTGCAAGGGAACGGGATTTATCCAGATAGCTTCCAAATATAGCCATAGAACCCATGCCGAGAGATAAAGTAAAAAACGCCTGACCCATTGCCGCAAATACGACATTGCCAACTCCCTGTTCCATCAGTCTTCCAAAATCAGGCTTCAGGTAAAAACTCAGGCCTGTTCCTGCGCCTTCCAGCGTAACGGAGCGGACAGCCAGCACGGCCATCAAAAGGATTAGGCATATCATCATAACCTTTGTGACCTTTTCTACTCCGTTCCTTAAGCCCATTGCACAGATTCCGAAGGAAATTAATATTGCGATGATCGTCCAGATCGTAAGTGTTGCCGGGGAACTGAGCATATCACCAAAACTGCCGGCGACCTGATCCGGAGTCAGACCTGAGAAATCTCCTTTTCCGGATTTAAAGCAGTAGTAAAGCATCCAGCCACCCACCATGGTGTAGAACATCATCAACATATAATTGCCCGCCATTGCGATGTAGCCAAATAAATGCCATTTGGTTCCCTCCGGCTCCAGTACCCGAAAGGAAGAAGCGGCACTTTTTTGGCTTCCCCGGCCTACTGAGAATTCCATGATCATGATCGGCAGACCCAATATTACAAGAAATAATAAATAGATAAGAATGAATGCCGCTCCGCCGTAAAGACCTGTAATGTATGGAAATCTCCACACGTTTCCAAGGCCGACTGCACAGCCTGCAGAGACCAGGATGAAGCCCAGTCTTGAAGCAAATTGTTCTCTTTCTTTCATAGTAATCCCTCCTAAATTTTATATCCCGCTTCAAATGCATTCCAGTTAATATCTTCGAAGCCCTTTTTTACATTTTTTCTGATCAATGATTCCCAATCGATCTCATTCAAGCGCATCGCCTTTATCAGCGCTCCGAGCAATACTACGTTCATCGTCTTCGAATTTCCCAAATCTCGTGCAATATCACCCGCTTTGATCACAACGGTGTCGGCTGCTTCCTGCAATGTCTGTAAGACGCTCTCGGGATATTGTTCCGCTCCGATCTGTATCGGTATCGTAGGCATCTCAAAATCATTGACCACTAACTCACCTCCCTGCTTTAAATATTCGATCCATCTTAAAGCCTCCATTTTTTCAAAGGCCACGATCACGTCGGCTTCACCCTTTCCCATGATTGGGGAATGAACCTTATCCCCAAATCGGATCTGCGTGCTTACGTTGCCTCCTCTTTGTGACATGCCGTGTATCTCCGACATTTTCACATCATAGCCTGCTTTCAACAAGCCTTCAGTTAATATTTTACTTGCAAGTATAGTTCCCTGTCCACCGACTCCTACCAGCAAAATATTTTTTATTTCACTCATTTCAAAACCTCCTTATACACCTATCCACATTTGTGCAGCAACGTGCTGCGAGCAGGGTCGCAATTTTTAGTTAATAGCATCAAACGTGCAGACCTGTCTGCAAATGCCACATCCAGTACAGGATTCAGCGCTGATCCGCACCGTCTCGCCTGCGAGGATAGCAGGGCATCCGGTTTTTACGCATCGTTTGCACTTGGTGCATTTTTCCTGATCAATCACACACTTCTTCGGACGAAGATCAAATTCTCTGTTGTCCTGATCGGTAAACTTTTTCAGGATACAAGGCCACTTCGCGATGATAACGGCAGGCTCATCCTTTCTCAGAGCTACATCGATTGCGGCTTCCGCTTCTGTGAGCATGAGGGGATTTAAAACAGTGATATTTTCTTCCTTTACGCCAATCGCCTTGCATATTGCCGGAATATCGGCCTCTATGGCAGGCTCGCCCATAAGTGTGTATCCTGTCCCGGGATTCTCCTGGTGACCTGTCATTGCGGTGATACGGTTATCCAAAATGATCGTTACGCTGTTTCCTCTGTTACAAACGACATCCATAAGACTTGTTATTCCTGAGTGGAAAAAGGTTGAATCGCCGATGACAGATACGATCTTCAGGTCGGAGCCCGCCTTTTTTAAAACGGTGGATGCTCCGTGCCCTGTGCTGATGCTTCCGCCCATGCAAAAACAAGTATGCATCGCGGAAAGCGGCGGCGCCGAACCTAATGTATAGCATCCAATATCTCCGGTCACGATGAGCTTCTTCATTTTGCTCAAGGTATAGAATATTCCTCTGTGGGGACAGCCTGCACAGAGGGCCGGAGGTCTCGCGGTTGCTTTTTTATCGACCTTTAATGCTTCCGTTTCTGTCCCCATGACAGCCTTTCGGACGATATCTGGATTCAGCTCATCCATTTTCGGAATGATTTCTTTTCCGATGCACGAAATACCCGCCATTTTCAGGTGGTTCTCAATATATGGGTCCATTTCCTCCACGATATATAGCGTTTCTACTCTGTCAGCGAATTTTTTCATTTTTTCCATTGGCATCGGAAAGGTCATTCCCAGCTTTAAATAAGAAGCGTCATTGCCGAATACTTCCTTCGCGTACTGATACGCCACCCCCGAACTGATGACACCGACTTC
>JAQSXD010000044.1 GCA_029266295.1 Bacillota bacterium
ACTGTTTTGTCAAGGAGGTAAAAAATGAAAGAAGAATCTACTCTAAGCGTTGAAAAGAAAAACAAGTTCAAACTCAAAATGCCCCATACGTTCGTCTTACTCTTCGTATTGGCAATCATTGCAGGATTGCTGACCTATGTCATTCCGGCTGGATCCTACGACCGGGTCGATGTAAACGGCAGAATGCTGGTTGACGCAGCCACCTATCATAATGTTGATCCTGCACCGGCAACTTTATTTCAAGTACTGAAGGCATTTCCAAAAGGTTTGGAACAGGCCGCAGCAATTGTATTTTTTATCTTTATCGTAGGCGGCTCTTTCTTTGTCGTCCAGAAATCAGGAGCCATTGACGCAGGAATTGCAGCGGCTGTACGAAAAACATCCGGTGCGGGTATCCTGATCATCCCACTCCTCTCCATTATATTTGCCTTTGGGGGAGGCATTTACGGAATGGCCGAGGAATGTCTGCCCTTTATTCCGGCCTTGGTCGTGCTGTGCATCTCTTTAGGATATGACTCCATTACCGGTGCTGCAATTGCTTTGGCAGCTACCTGCGCCGGGTTTACCGGAGCGTTTCTAAATCCCTTTACCGTCGGTGTGGCGC
Source organism: Bacillota bacterium (assembly GCA_029266295.1). GTDB lineage: Bacteria > Bacillota > Clostridia > Peptostreptococcales > Anaerovoracaceae > Anoxybacterium. The sequence continues at coordinate 605 of JAQSXD010000044.1, forward strand.
AGGGCATTGCCGAACTGCCATTGATGTCGGGTCTCTGGTACCGTGTCATTGTCTTTGCCGTAATGGTAACAATTACAATTACATATATTATTCTCTACTGTCTCCGAATCAAAAAGAACCCAGAAAAGAGTCCGATGTATGAGATTGACAGAAAAAGAGAGCTAAAGATTGATCTGAGCAATATGGTATTTACCGGAACCCATAAGCTAATCCTGCTGGTGGTTCTTTGCACCTTCGGACTTCTGGTCTTCGGTGTATTGAAATACGGATGGTATATTCAAGAAATCTCGGGGCTTTTCTTTGGAATGGCTATTGTTGTTGGTATTATCAGCAGAAGAGGGCTGAATCAACTTGCCGAAGACTTCCTTGAAGGATGTGCCATCCTTGCCTACGGTGCACTGGTTGTCGGTCTTGCAAGGGGAATTTTGGTCATCTTCACAGACGCCAACGTCATTGATACGATCATTTACGGAATGGCTACGGCGATTCAGGGACTGCCTACGGTAATTACTTCTCTGGGAATCTATATCACACAGATTATTATCAGCGCCATCGTTCCTTCCGGTAGTGGAATGGCTGCATTGACCATGCCCGTTCTAACCCCGTTGGCGGATATTGTAGGTGTTACAAGGCAAACCACCGTACTGGCATATCAATTTGCAGACGGATTTACAAACGTTCTGACTCCACTATCCGGATATTTTATGGCGGGCCTTGCGCTTGCAGGAATCCCTTACCAGAAATGGATCAAATGGATCATGCCGCTTGCAATTATCTGGTGGATCGCAGGAGGGATCTTTGTAGTCATTGCTGATGCGATTCATTACGGACCATTCTAAGGAAACACTGATTTATTTCGTGGGCGCACTTCATTAAATCAGCGCTTCCCAAAATAATTTAATCATTGCAGCGGCGGGGAATTTCGGTTCCGCCGCCGCTGATAAAAGAGGCTGTAGAAATGAAAGATTTGATTATTAAGACGATTTCCGGCAGGCTGGACGAGTTCTTTAAGCTTAGTACCTGGCTATATGAACATCCTGAACTTGGTGAAAAAGAGTATCAAGCCGCTGCACTGCTTTCCGATTTTTTTGAGGCAGAAGGTTTTGCGGTTGAACGGGGAATTTACGGCTTTGAAACAGCATTTCGAGCCAGCTGCGGAGGTCATAAGCCTGGCCCTCACATTGCGTTGTTCTGCGAATATGATGCCCTTCCGCAGATCGGCCATGGCTGCGGTCACAACTTGATTTCCGCAATGTCTGTTGGTGCTGCCGTGGCACTTAAGGAGATCTTGGAGGAAATGGGGGGGACCATTACTGTATTTGGTACCCCAGCAGAAGAGACCAACGGAATCAAGGGGATTCTGGCAGAAAAGGGAGCCTTTGATGGATTTACAGCGGCTATGATGGCCCACCCAAATGTTATTACAGAAGAAAGCGGAACCTCGCTTGCCCTTTGTGCACTCAAATTTGAGTTTATTGGAAAAGCTGCTCATGCAGCAGCCATGCCGGAAAAAGGAATCAATGCGCTTGATGCGGTCATTCTGTTGTTCAACGGAGTCAATGCGCTGAGGCAGCATGTTCCCAGCGATGTGCGCATTCACGGGATCATCACCGACGGAGGCGTTGCACCGAATATTGTACCGGATTATGGTGCCGCGAAATTTTATCTTCGTGCAAAGGGAAAGGATACGCTTGCGTCTGTGATTGAAAAGGTAACGAACTGTGCCCAAGGGGCAGAAGCCATGACGGGAGCTGCCTGCAAAATCTCTCGATTTGAAAATGCCTATGATAATCTCAGAACAAACCAGACGCTGTCAGAACGATTTACAAGCAACCTGAAGATACTTGGAGAAGAGAAGGTTCATAGGGCCAGCGAGGGAATCGGATCCATCGACATCGGCAACGTCAGCCATGTGGTGCCGGTGATTCATCCCTGGATTGGCATGGGCAATGGAGAGCTGGTCATACACACAAAGGAATTTGCAGATTGCACCATTACAGATCAGGGAAAAGAGGTACTATACAAAGGAGCCTGCGCCCTTGCGCTGACTGCCTATGACGTGATGGAATCTGAAGATCTTCAAAGAAAGATCAAAGAGGAATTCATATATTTTTGTCAATGAACGTTGTATAATACTCATTGAGCATCGGCTGAGGAATCTTAGCACCGACGCCACCCTCCTTTGACAAGAAGGGTATGAATCTTGAGGAGTGAAACAAGTGGACAAAGACAAAATGACCCCCATCGAAAAAGCCCTGCTGCTTATGGAGACCATGAGCAATCATCCCGATGAGCTTAAAGTGGCGGAACTCAGTGAAATAACCGGATTGAACCGGACAACGGTACACCGCATTATACAGGAGCTTCTTGCTAAAGAGTGGGTGATTCAGGACTATAAGACCAAGAAATTCATGATGGGACCTATGGCCTTCCATGTAGGAATGGCCTATACCAATAACAATAACATCGAATCCAAAATATTAGAGGTAATTAATAATCTGTGCGCAACGATTAAAGAATCTGTAGGATATGCAATCCGAGAAGGAGATAAGGTGATTTCCATCTATGAAACGGAGATACACCAGCCTTACAAGATGAATTACCATCCCGGGCAATTTTATCCCATCAACAGAGGCTGCTATGCCAAATGTCTGATGGCATATTACGATCAGGATCGCGTAAAACAGCTGTTGCAGGAGCAAAATTTTGAGAAAGTTGGTCCTAATACGCTGACAGACCCGGAAGCAATCTTGCGGGAATATGAAAAAATAAGAGAACAGGGTTATGTAATCAGCGATGAAGAAGTAGCGCCGCTGGTCATGGGAATTGGCGTACCGGTATTCAATCGGAGTGGCATCGTGAAGGGATGCCTGGCCTGTGCCTTTTTGAAGGGCCAGGACAGGGATGAAAAGGTTGAAGCGTTTCTTGGGCTGTTCCATCAGGGTGCTGAGCAGATTTCTCGCTATCTATACTAAAATTTGATTTTGTAAAAGATAAAAATAAAAACGGCCATTTGGGCTGTAACCGGTACGGCGTTCCCGCTTTACAAATACCAGCGGGAGGTACCAAAGATGGAGGTAATTATGACGGACACTGTCTACAAGCATCTTTCCGACTATTTTACCGAAGAAGAAGCCGTCTCTTTGCTTACAAAGTTGGTAAGCTTCCCAAGTCATGAGGGTGTATTTGAGCAGGAAACTGCGGCCGCTGCCTTCCTATGCGATTTCTTCCGGAAGGAAGGGATAGAAACAGAGCTGGTTCCCGTGCTCGACGGAAGATGCAATGTCCTCGCCAGGCTGAAGGGCTCGGGAGGAGGCAGAAGCCTGCTGTTTACGGGACATACCGATACGGTTCCTCCCTACGATATGAAGGGGGATCCCTACGAGGCAAGGATTGATCAAGGCAAAATGTACGGACGGGGTGTTGTTGATATGAAGGCAGGGCTCGTTTGCATGATACTTGCGATGGCTGCAATCAAGCGAGCGGGGATTACACTTCCAGGTGATTTGATTTTTGCGGGCGTCATCGACGAAGAGTCGAAAAGTGAAGGAACAAGAGCTTACTTGAGAAGCGGTGAACTGCCGGATGCTGCAATTGTCAGTGAGCCTTCCAATATGCAGATTTGTATCGGTCACAGAGGTTTGGAATGGTTTGAGTTCACTTTTCACGGCAAGACCGTTCATGGTGGCAGGCAGAAGGAAGGAATTAACGCCATACAGAAGGCGATGAAGTTTATTCATGAACTAGAGGCAGAACTTATTCCCTCCATTGAGGCGCGGGTCAATTCCGTTGTCGGAAATTCTTCCATGAATTACGGCTTGATCAAAGGAGGGACACAGCCAAGCACTGTGGCAGGAGAGTGTATCCTCCAAATTGACAGGCGCTGGATTCCCGGAGAAACGTTCACGGAAATCAAAGCAGAATACCAGGCGGTACTGGATCGGCTAAAGGCATCAGATCCCGATTTTAAAGCAGAGTTTAAGGTAATGGACGTCAGCTACATGGATGATCAATATATTCATGAGGCGCTGTACACTTCGCCGGAAGATCCTATCGTTCGAATCGCTGAGAAGGCTGTAAACGAGGTGATGGGGAAGGCCAGTGAATTGACGTCTTTTCCAGCTTGGACCGACGGCGGGCTGATCAATTATTATGGCAGCGTACCGACGATCATATTGGGACCCGGGGAACTTGGCAGTGCCCATTCTGCAGAGGAACACATCGAAATCAGTGCACTGGTTCCTGCAGTGTCTATCTATTGCAGCATCGCCTGCGCGTATTGCAGCGAAGAACTGGGAAATTGAGTATTGAAAGAAAGGCAAATCTATGTTTGATCTAGTGATAAAAAATGGTCTGGTGGTGGATCCGGCGAACCGAATTCATTCCAGATTGAACATCGGTGTCAGGGATGGTAAAATCGCCAGGGTTACCGGAGATTCTATTTCAGGCAGAACGGAGATTGATGCGGAAGGGCTGATTGTGGCACCAGGCTTTATCGATATGCATATGCATGAGGATGCCTACGACCCGGAAAAAGAGGCCTTTGATTTTATCATCTCCGATACCATGCTCAGAATGGGAGTTACAACCGCCATCGGAGGAAACTGCGGTATCGGTTATGAAAACCCCGTTGCATATTTGAATGCAGTGGAGCGGCATGGATTTCCAATCAATCTGGGCATGTTCGCACCTCATGAATGCATCCGTAAGGCGGTAGGAACCTTCGACCGTTATGAAGCAGTAGCTCCGGTCTATTTTGACAAGATGAAAGAATTTCTGCGGGTTCAGCTGGAAGGAGGCTGCGTTGGTCTGTCCATGGGTTTGGAATACGACCCCGGACTCAGAGAGGAAGAAGCCGTTGCACTGATGAAGGTCGCAGCTGACAGCGGCAAGTTGACAGCAGTCCATCAGCGCAGTGACGGAACAATGGCTGTAGACTCTGTGAAAGAAGTGCTGGGATACGCGAAAGAGACGGGAGGTTCCCTCCAGATTTCCCATCTGTCCAGCATGTGCAGCTTCGGTACCATGGAAGAGATTCTGTCAATCATCGATGATGCCAGGCTGAAAGGGATCGATGCAGGTTTTGACGGATATCCGTATTATGCTTTTTGCACCTATCTCGGATCGGCAGTTTTCGATGACGGATTTCTGGATAAATACAAAGAAGGGGATGCGCTGTATTCAAAGCTTCAGCCAGCCTCGGGAGAGCAGCAGGGAGCAGTACTGGATAAAGAACTGTTTTTGGAATTGAGGCAGAAAAGTCCTGATACGCTGATTGTGGCACACATTCTTGACGAGAGAGAGGTGGATCTTTGTCTGACCCATCCCGCTGGAATTGTTGTCAGTGACGGATTGTACAGCGAGGGACAGGGGCATCCCCGCGGAAGCGGTACCTTTCCAAAACTTATCAGGGAGTATGTCTTTGATAAAAAGCGGATGACGCTTGATGCTGCCATCGAAAAGATCACCTTTTTGCCGGCACAGCGGCTGGGACTTGAAGGTAAGGGTACTCTGGCGGTGGGGAGTGATGCAGATATCACGATCTTTGATCCAGAAACCATCAAGGATCATTCCACTTATCAGGATCCTTTCAAAGCACCTTCAGGTATTGAATCTGTCATCATAAACGGCGAGATCGCGCTGAAACAGGGAGAGATCGTGAGTAGACGTTTCGGCAGAGCAGTTCGAAAATAAGGAACAGAATAACAATAGAAGAAGGCCTCTTTATAAAATTCAAGCACTTTATAAAGAGGCTTCTTCTTTTTAGATCCGCGCAGTTTTTATTTGATCAGATCAGCATCAGCAGCACATAGCCTGCAAAGGAAATGACGGTGTAATAGATGACGGCCTGACTGAAAAAGTACCGTTCTTGTTCATTATCCTTGACCATGACCGGGACCAGATAGGATGGGGGCAAAATCAGATAGGCGTAGAATGCCGCTGTAAACAGCGGATCAATCTGACCCACAAATTGATGGATCACGGATAGTGCGATGGTGCCGAAAACAAGCACTCCGGCCAATCTCGCGGCCATATGCAGCACAGTTTTTAGCGCATTTGACCGTTCAAATGCCAGAGAATATCCCACAACAATCAGGATGAGCGGCACGGTGATATTTGACAGTGTGGACATGGTGCTGAATACAGCTCTTCCCCAGAAATAAGCTTCCATAGCGGAATAAAGACCTGTTATATTTACCAGAAGTCCGCCCATAATGCCGAGGATCACCGGTGTTTTAAAGAACCGAAATACCGTTTCCTTCAGGCTGAAGCTTCCGCTGCTTTTGAACTGCACATAAGGGATGCAGACGAACCATGCAAAAAATTCATGGCCAAGTCCGATGAGCATAAAAATGGGAAGTGCCTCGGTTCCCCATAAAGCACCAAACAGCCCGATGCCGATCATTCCAAATTCAAAACCCGCCATAAACCAGGGGGTAAAAATGGAACCAAAGAACTGGGGAAGTCGGTTTTTCAGGGCAAACCCCATGATATAGAGGGCGCCGCACATGGCAAAAACCATGATGACGACCACGATATAGTTTGCATCCAATGTCGTACTTCCAAAAGAAAGAAAAAGGATGCAGGGAAGGGCTACATTTACAATGATCTGTTTCAATTCGTTGATGGCGGAAGCGGAGACCAGCTTCTTTTTTCTCATTACCAAGCCGATGAAAACGATGATCAATACAGGCAGCAGCTTTTCAAATAGTGCAATCATATCATACCTCCGATGTAAAGGAGATTATATAAGAGTTTGCCCTTCGATGCAATACGATACCCAGGAAAATGTGTACACGTGAAGTTCCGGAATACAGTAAAATTTACGTCCTGCGAATTTTCCCGATTGCAGATTAAAATATGCTGGGATATAATCTAGGAAAATTATGCAAGCTGGAAAAGGACGGAACGCGATTTCGTCTCGCCGCTTGATTTTCAGAAAAAAACCAGAGAGCTGGAGCGAGGGAGGAAGAAAATGAGTGAAGCCAAAAGACAGTTTCCCAGAACGAAAGTTGCAGGAATCTCTGTCTCAAGAATGATCATTGGAACCAACTGGGTCCTGGGATGGAGTCATACCAGTCAGGCCGCGGATAAGCTGATTGCCAGGCTGTATGATACGCCGGAGAAAATCGTGCCGCTACTGGAAACCTATCTGGAATACGGAGTTGATACCTTGATGGGGCCCATCAGCGAGCAGTCCGTTCTCCAGGCGGCAATCAAGCTGGCGGAGGATAAGACCGGAAAGAGAATCATACTACTCTGATGAAAATGGCTATGATATAGAAACCTATATCCAGATCTATAACTGCATGGGATTTTTGATGCAGGTCGAAGCGGAAACAGTAGCAAGAATCATACATAGTGCAAAGAAACCGGTGATGACCATCAAGCCCATGGCCGCAGGAAGGTGCACCCCGTTTGTGGGTTTAAACTTTACCTGGAATACCATTTGTCAGCAGGATATGGTGACGGTGGGGGCATTCAATGTGGATGAAGTGCTGGAAGACATCGAGATTTCCTTCGCAGCCCTTGATCGCCGTATGCCTGATATCGGAAAACGATCCAGCCCTGACAACCATCAGGCCGCCTTCGGTAATCTCTGATGCTCCTGATGGTGAACTTCAGCCAAAGCTTTTTAAGAACAGGAGGACAGCAGCATGATCGGAGCAATTGATATTGGCGGAACCAAAACCATGACGGCGGTATTGTCTGATACAGGCAGCATCATAGAAAGCAGATATTTTCCGACAGTCAGCAAAGATTGGAGGGAGCATTTTAAAATAACAGTCGATGCCTTTCAAACGTGCGCAGAGCCATACCGGCAGGAGCTTTCAGGGGTAGGGATCAATGTGCCCGGCATGGCGGACAGCCAGAAGGGAATCCTGATCTATGCACCCCACCAAAACTGGAGAGACATACCGGTTGCAGAGTACTTCAGGAATGCGCTTGACATCGGGGAAGTAAGCGTAGAAAATGATGTGAATTCCTGTGCCATAGGAGAGATGATTTTCGGCGGAGGAGGCACAGATTTTCTATGGATTACCATAAGCACAGGAAACGGCGGGGCTATCGTTGCAAACGGCAAGCTGATCCTGGGAGCAAACCACTGCGCGGGGGAGTTTGGTCATCTGAAGGTAGAATTTGAACACCCCAGAAAATGCACCTGTGGCCAGGTGGGGTGTCTGGAGTCTCAAAGCTCCGGCACCGCAATCCGTGAAATCTTTCAGGAGAAGATGGCAGAAGACAGTGCCTTTCTCGCGCGTGTAAAAGAAACAGAAGCAGAGCTTCCGGATTTTCAGCGGGATGCCTGGGGTTTGAGTATTCTGGCCGAGCGAGGAAGTGAAACAGCGCAGGAAATATTTTGGACGGCAGGACGATATCTGGGCAGGGCGATTTCTTATGGGTTAAATCTTACCAATCCCCAGCGGGTTTATCTCGGCGGCGGTGTTGCAAAATCATTGCCATTGCTGCTTCCCGGAATTCGTGAGGAAATAAAAAGAAATGCGGTACCCGGAGCGGCGGACGTTGAAATCATGGAAACAAAGCTGGGGTATCATGCGGCGCTTCTGGGAGCAGGCGCCTTGGTGCTGCAGGATCGTCAGCCATGATACAGTAGAGCCTCCCCAAAAAATTTATCCATTGCAAAAAAAAAGCTATTTGATATAATGGGGTTGTAAACGATTACAATTCCATTATTTATTTTTTGAATCGGAGAAATAACTATGAAGATCAAGGATATTGCAAGTCTGACGGGTTTATCGGTGGCAACCATATCCAGAGTCATGAACAATCATCCCAACGTTTCGCCTGAAACAAGGGAAAAGGTTGAGACCGCCATTGCGGAAACCGGTTATGTGCCCAATTTTCTCGGAAGAAATCTCAGAGTCTCAAAAACCCATAAGATCCTGATCATTCTGCCTACGGCGGGAAACCCGTTTTATTCTGAGATCCTGGAAGCGATCCAGGAGCAGGCGAACCACTCAGAGTACACCATTCTCATCGGAGTCACCAATGAGGACCCGACGCTGGAGAACAAGTACATGGAAATGCTGACCACAAAGCAGGTGGACGGTGCCATCACGTTTTTATCCAAATATGACAAATACGCCCTGACGCAGTGGGCCAGCCAGTATCCGCTGGTTCAGTGCTGTGAGTATACAGAAGGGGCAAAAATTACAAATATCAGTGTGGACAATGAGCAGGGTGCATATGATGCGGTATCCTATCTGATCCGTAAGGGTCACACGCGAATCGGAGCCATTCGAGGCCAGCTCTATTTTGCTTCTGAATCAGACAGGACAGCAGGCTACAAACGGGCACTGGAGCAGGCGGGGATTAAATATCGGCCAGAGTATTGCCATATTGCTGACTATACGCCGGAAGGCGGCTACCGCGGTGCCAAAGCGTTAATGGCGCTGGAGGAGCCTCCCACAGCAATCTTTGGTTATGGAGATACCATCTCCATCGGAGTCATAAAAGCGCTTAGTGAAATGGGAAAGATTAAAATCGGACGAACAGATGGTGTGAGGAATGTTGCTGTCATAGGATTTGACGATATTCAGCTGTCGGGTATGCTGAGCCCCACGCTATCCACGGTCTACCAGCCAAAGTATGAGCTGGGCAAAAAATCCTTCCGTTTGTTGATGGATCAAATCAACAAGGGCTCCGAGAATAAAGAGTGTTACTCGATCAAATTAATGCATAAATTAGTTATTCGAGAATCCAGCGAATTATAAAGGAGGAGAATGAATGAGAAAACACCGAGTCGGAGTTATCGGAAGCGGCTTCATTGGAAGCGCCCATGCCGAAGCGGTCAGAAGGCTTGGAAATTGTGAGGTGGTGGCATTAACTGAGGTTTCTGACCCCAAAGCAAAAGCGGAGGCAATTTGTATTCCGAACTATTTCGACGACTACCGGGAGATGATTGAAACCATGGATTTGGATATGGTCCACATCTGTACGCCCAATCACACCCACCATGAAATGAGCATTTATGCAATGAAAAAGGGTGTAAATGTGATTTGCGAAAAACCCATGTGCAAAAGCCTTGAAGAAGGTCGTGGCATGGTAACGACTGCCAAAGAAACCGGACTGGTCAACGCAGTGAATTTCCATAACCGCTTTTATCCTGCGACCTATGAAATGAAGCAGAAGATAAAAAGGGGCGAGGCAGGAAGCGTCTGGGCTGTTCATGGGGAATATCTTCAGGACTGGCTGTTTCATGACACCGACTACAACTGGAGAATTGACCCGAAGTTCTCCGGCACCACCAGGGCGGTCGCTGATATTGGTTCCCACTGGATTGATCTCGCGGAAACCACCACCGGAATGAAAGTAACCCAAGTATTTGCAGACTTTGCAACCTTCCATACTGTGAGAAAAAAAGCGGCGAACACCAATGCGTTCAGTAAGGAAATCTTCCGGGAGTATGAAGACGTTACCATCAATACGGAAGATCTGGCGCATATCCTTCTTCGCTTTGAGGGAGGCGCGATCGGAAGCACTGTAATTAGTCAGGTGGCTGCAGGAAGAAAGAATCGGATCACGTTCAATATCACAGGCTCCAAAGAGGGATTGTATTGGACCAACGATGAGATTAACGACTTGTGGATCGGTCACCGGGATTCGGCCAACGAACTGTTGACCAAAGATCCGTCGCTCATGTCAAGCGAAACGGCAAGACAGATTGCCTACCCCGGCGGGCATGCCGAAGGCTTTCCCGATGCGTTCAAGAACAACTTCAGAGCGATCTATGCTTCCATCACCGACAAAAGCGTCCCGATCGAGTACGCTACCTTTGCCGACGGTCTTCGAGAAATGATTCTTTGTGAAAAAATCCATGAGAGTGCCATGACGCAAAAGTGGGTTTCCGTAGAGGAATAACAGCTTCTTTCATTGGCAGTAAGCGCAAAGGAGGAACAATGATGAAAGAATACCTTTCAAATTACTCAACAGAAATCGCAGAAAAGTTACTAAAAACCGATTTCGAACTGCTGGAAAAAATCATCCAGAAGCTGATCGAGACAAAAGGAAAAGGGGGTACGATCTTTACAGCGGGTAATGGAGGAAGTGCAGCTACCGCCTCCCACATGGCAAATGACTTCACAAAAGGCTGCCGCGTACATAACCGGGAAGGCTTCAAAATCATCTGCCTTGCTGATTCTACTCCCATCGTCACCTGTCTGGCCAACGACTTTTCCTATGAAGACATCTTTTCTATACCGCTTCGCACCCAAGGGAAGCGCGGGGATGTTCTCGTGGTCTTCAGCGGAAGCGGTAACTCGCCCAATATCGTAAAAGCGGTGGAAACCGCAAAGGAGATGAACATCTTCACCATAGGCTTTTCCGGCCGGGACGGCGGAAAGCTTGCCGGACTTTGTGATCTCCTGCTCATCGCACCAACGGACAACATGGAGCAGCTTGAGGATATGCATATGATCTATGAGCATGCCATGTCCTGTGCGATTCAAAACGAGCTGATGGATATGTGGGGTGTTGAAATCAGACGATATCCGAAGCAGAATGCAAAGATCAAATCAGCCCTGTTCGACTTCGATGGAACACTGAGTCTCATCAGAGAAGGCTGGCAGAATGTCATGATCCCCTATTTTATTGAAGTGCTGAAGGGTACGCCCAAGGCCGAAGGGGAAGAGAATATCAAGAAAACCGTCCGAACCTTTGTTGATACGCTTACTGGAAAGCAGACCATCTTTCAGTGCATCCGCTTGGCAGAAGAGGTTGCGGCGAGAGGAGGGCAGCCAAGAGCGGCGCTCGAATATAAGACGGAGTATCTCCAAAGGCTGAGGGAGCGAATCGAGCATCGGCACGAGGAACTGAAAGCAGGCTGTGACCCGGAGAAATACACGGTCACCGGAGCCAGAACGCTTCTGAAAGCACTGCGGGAATGCGGCATTAAAACCTACCTTGCCAGCGGAACCGATGAAGAGGACGTGCTGATGGAGGTAAGACTGCTGCAGCTTGAAAACTACTTTGATGGAGGCATCTACGGCGCACTGGATGGTGTGACCGATTGCTCAAAGGAACTGGTGATTCGGAAAATTATTTCTGAGAACCAGTTGAGTCCTGATCAACTGGTATCCTTCGGAGACGGATATGTGGAGATTGAGCTCGTGAAGAATCTGGGTGGCTATACCTTTGGCGTAGCCAGCGATGAGGTTCGGCAAAAGGGCATCAATCAGTGGAAGCGGGAGCGGCTGATTCAGGCTGGTGCTGACGCCATTATCCCCGACTTTGAGGATACTGATAAAATCATGGAGTTGATTAGATAAGGAGTTGCCATGCCGTACAAACAATTTGACAGAAACAAGCTGAAACTGCGGCCGCTGGAAGAACGAATCCACGACGTCAAACAGACGATCATCAAGGCGGTTGAAGGAGAGATCCAGTGGGCGGATGATCCCAAATATGATCTGCTTGCAGAGGCCATCCTCAATGCGAAGCACAAAGGGGCAACGGTGCTCATGATGTACGGAGCACATGTAATCCGAACCGGGAATAGCCTGCTCATGATCGAGCTGATGAAACGGGGCCTTGTAACCCACTTTGCCACCAATGGTGCCGGCGCCATTCACGATTTTGAAATGGCGATGATCGGAGCAACCTGTGAAAGTGTTGCCAGATACATATCCGAGGGGCAATTTGGACTTTGGAATGAGACGGGGCTGCTGAATGAGGCAGTAAATAAGGGCGTCAAGGACGGTTTGGGTTTTGGAGAAGCAGTGGGAAGATACATCTGGGAAAATGAATTCCCGAGCCGAGAGCAGAGTGTGCTTGCCATGGGGTATCATCTGGGCGTTCCCTGCACCGTTCATATCGGGATTGGAAACGATATCACAAACGAACACCCCAATTGTGACGGCGCTGCCATAGGTGAAGCATCCTACCGGGATTTCCTGATTTACACAGAAAGCGTGACTGGCCT
>JAQSXD010000454.1 GCA_029266295.1 Bacillota bacterium
ATCTGGACAGCAGCAATGAAGAATTTCGGAATAAGGTGACGCAGAGCTTGTACCCTCCCGGATCAATCTTCAAGATCATCGTTGCAGCAGCAGCGCTGGAGAGTGGTGTGGTTACAGAAGACAGCCAATTCTTTTGCAAAGGGTATGAAGAGATCAATGGAATCAGGATCAATTGCTCTAAAGAGGAAGGCCATGGTGAAATCAATCTGCGAGATGCATTTGCAAAATCCTGCAACTCTGCCTTTATTCAAATTGGTCAGATGACAGGGGCAGAGAGCATCATAGAAATGGCCAAAGCATTTGGAATTGGTGAAAAAGCATTTCAGGACTACGTCGAGGAAAAGACGGGAACCCTGCCGGGTGAATATGATATTCAGGGCGCAGGGATCGGTAATTTGTCAATCGGTCAGGGAAAGCTTCTGATAACTCCTGCTCAAGCTACGAGAGTGACTTCTATTATCGCAGCTGGGGGTATTGATCACGGGCTTTCGCTCATTAGAGGCACCACGGAAAACGGGAAAACCACCTACGAGAAAAAAAGACCCTCAAAAAGGGTCCTCAGTAAGCAAACGGCGGATTTTATTGCGGAGATGATGGTAGATACCGTAAACTACGGAACAGCGAACAATCTTACGGGAGCGGGGATTGCCATTGCTGGAAAAACTGGTTCGGCAGAAGCAGCGTCTCATGGTAGAATGGTGGTTCATGGTTGGTTTACTGGATTTTTCCCTGTAGATGATCCCGAATATGTAATTACTGTGTTCGTCGAATCGGGAGGATCAGGCAGAGCTTCCGCTGTTCCGCTGTTCCGTCAGATGGCAGAATATCTCAATAAAAATTGAATCCTTATAGGTCATATTCTTCGGAAAAGGCATCTTTGAGTTTCAGGATCGCCTTTTTTTCGATTCGGGACACGTAGGAGCGGGAAATGCCTAGTTCTTTGGCCACTTCTCTTTGTGTCTTAGCACATTCTCCAGCCAGGCCGAAGCGTTTTACGATTACAAGCCGTTCTCTGTCCTTTAGAAGATGGCAGATTGCTTCATGCAGCTTCTTTACCTGCATTTTGTTATCGATATCATCGATGATGGCATCGGTATCCGTTCCGAGAATATCGTTAAAATTAATTTCATTTCCGTCTTTATCCGTACCAACGGGATCGTTAAGGGAAATTTCAATCTTTGTCTTTTTTGTTGTTCTGATATTCATCAGAATTTCATTTTCGATGCATTTTGCAGCATAAGTTGCAAGCCGGACACTTTTGTTTCGATTGTAGGTGTTTACTGATTTGATCAGACCGATTGTGCCGATGGATATTAAATCGTCAGGATTCTTCCCTGTATTTGCATATTTTTTTGCTATATGCGCCACCAGCCTCAGATTACGTTCCACAAGGATGTTTTTGGCCTCCTTGTCCCCTTGCTCATAGAGGGAAAGATAATAGGTTTCCTCTGTATCGGACAATGGTTGGGGGAAAGAATTTCCCATCGATACATAGGAAGAAAGTAAAGCAAGAGGGTTTGATAACAGCAGGGATGTGAGTATTAAAGAAATGCTCATAATTGAACCCCTTTCAGTGCATATCGAATGTTATACCGCTCTCGATCAGATGCTAAGTGAGAGCAGCTCCATCACTATTTTCTGTCTTTCTTCTCAATCGAAAATAGTATTAGATTTATATGCAGTTTAAAGGGGAATAGTGCCTGTCTTTGTAAAAAGGGGACAGTGGAACCTGTCTCAATCCATAGATTTGACGTTTAAGACGTAATGCTTATTTCAGGCCATTGTTCTTTTAGCACTGACTGAATCAGGCCCCAGGGAAAGCCGATGACATTATCATAACTGCCGGCAAGATGGCTGATGTGTTTACCCCAATGGCCCTGAATGGCGTAGCTACCTGCCTTATCCCAAGGTTCTTCCGTATCAAGATATTGATCGATCTCCTCATCGCTATAATCCTTGAAGAATACCTCTGTCACATCGAAGAAAACGGAGCGTTTATTTGTGCCGGGTTGGATCAAGGCAACACCGGTTGCAACGAAGTGACTGGAATTTCTGAGCAGCTTTAATGTTGCGAAAGCATTCTCTCGATTTGAGGGTTTTCCGATCATGCCATTTTTATAAACGATGGTATCCGCTGCAATTAATACCGTAGGCACGAGATTGTTCCCTTCACTTTCATATTGGGAGAGATATTGCATCTCAGAATATAGCCCCTTTTTTAGGGCAAGGTACATGACAGCTTGCTCCATTGATAAGGGCAGAGAAAGAGTTTCACTGACGCCTGAGGGAGGGATGAGAATAGGCTCGATGCCGCCGGCTTTTAATAGTTCAATTCTTCTCGGTGAAGAAGATGCCAATATGATTTGGGTATTCATAAAGACCGCCTTTCGTAATTAATTATTACATTATACAACAAAATGAAGGAGTAGTGAATCTCTATGCAATGTTTCCTCGTTCATATTTCGTTGACTGGCTCCACACTGACCATGGCACCCATGCTGTGTTTTGTAAACAGAGAGACATATCGTTCGCCTTATATAGACAAATTTGCCTGGTATTTGATATAATTAATTTAAAAAGGAATTAATTACAATAATATCAAAAATGGGGAAGGGATATGCTGATATCAGCGGTTGATTTGTAAAAATACAAAAAACGTGAGACTGTCTGAGCTAATAAAAAGATTAATCAGAAGTCATGAAATTAGAATGAAGAAATTACAGTATGTTATGTATGATGATGAGGATCATCATATGTGTCGTCGCGTACAAAAGGAAATAAATAAGCTAATTGATTTCCTGAGATCGGCCGATTGGTTAAATTCAATACTTAGATCCACATCCACCGCAATATTGAAAAGTAGGTATCTTTTATAATTGATACCTACTTTTCTTGTTACCCTCTCGCACTCGGGTTCAAGTGC
>JAQSXD010000045.1 GCA_029266295.1 Bacillota bacterium
CTTAAACATAGAGATAGCGGAAAGGATGTGGGCCCCCTTGAGAGGATGCTTTCTTATTTCAATTAATTCGCGATCGGTAAGCTTTTCTTTCTTGAAAAGAATATCATCAGAGGTTCCGATTTTTCCTACATCATGAAAGAGACCACTGACCTTAAGCAGCTCCAATTCTTCTTTGCTCATACCAAAGGACTCACCAATTTTGGATGCATAGTATGCTACTCGATCTGAGTGGCCTCTGGTGTAAGTATCTTTCGCATCTACTACCATTCGAAGCGCTTCAATGGTATCCATATAACGCTCACGGAGCTGGTCATATGTTTTATTCAGCTCGTCGTTCTTGATATTGACTAAGGAGTGAAGGAACGCATTGTTGATAGAAGAAGCTGCCTGGTTCGAATAGATTTCAAGAAGCTTCAGACCATCCTCAAGATCGTCACTCTCTACATAAATAATACCGATATCCTGATGGTATTCATTAATCAGCGGAACCACCACACCGCCTTGCAGCTTCACAGAACTTTTGTTAAGCCTTGCATGACCGATATGCTCCATCAGAGAGGGATTCAGCATTTCCATAAAGTCGTGAATGTCGGTGTGATAAACTCCAATTCCCTTGAAAATACTGTTGTTTCCCGGACTGAATTGGGTGACATCATCCACCAGAATAAACGCGTTCTTGCTGTTCATAAGCGGAAGAATTTCAGTGAGAATTTCTTCCAGAATGCTGCCGATGGGCTGAAGCTGATAAATTTTCGGAACGGCCTGCAGAATCTTGTTGAGACCTTCCTGGAATTTCTTAATCAGTCGCATTTGCGCGATGGATTTTATCCCCGACTCAACAAGAAGCAGAAGCTGGTCAAAGCGATCGCTCTTCTCGCAGTAGCCCTGGATATCCAATGCTCTGATGGTTTCCAGTGGAGGGGCCAGATCCTTGTGACCGGTGAGCAGAAGGATGTAAATCTCTCTGTTGAATTCTCTGATTTGGCGTACCACTTCATCTCCATGAATGGGACTCATCAGAAAATCGAGGATCAGCAGATCGAAGTGTTCCTTTCGAACGAGCTCAATGGCCTCTAGTGGATTGGTCAGCCCGGTGTAATGATACCCGCTTCTTTTCAAGACCACTGACAGCGAGTCTACGATGCCAGGTTCATCATCGACCAGCAGGATTTTATAATTTGAGGATATCTGGAACCTCTCTCGTCTCATATGCAAACCATCCTTTCAGAGCGAGGGGAATGCGCTGAGCGATTGGGCGGCGCACCCATTTCAAGGAATAATTTCTGTCGTATTAATAATTCGTGCCTCATGAATACCCCCCGTTTCGAATTTGACTGGAAAGACTTGGAATTGTAATATAAAAGCTTGTTCCTTCACCCTCTTTAGAGGAAAACCACATGTTGCCGCCGAAACGGCCTTTGATTGTGGAAGAGGACATGTATAGACCCAGTCCTGTTCCATCTTTTCCCTTGGTGGTTACCATCTCTTTAAAAAGACGCGGCTGAATATCATTAGGAATTCCCTTGCCGAAATCTCTGAATACAAAATGGATCTCTTCGTCGTTTTTGCTGACCAGAAGTTCCACATTGCCGGGACGCCCTTCGTAGGATTGAATCGAATTGCTGATGATGTTGTCAAAAATCTGCACCAAATTGTTCAGCTCTCCTTTGATCTCTGTGTTGGGATCAACAGAGGACTGAATCAGTAAATCACAATGTGTGATTTTGAGTTCATGATGCATGAGCACTTCAATGCGCTTTAAAAGTTCTTCAACTGTGAATTTATCGGTACTGGAATCGGTCATTTGGACAGCCTGTCCCTTAACTGCACTGATGACATCCGACATGTATCTGCAGTAGGGCTTCATCTTTTCGAGCCATTCATCCATCTCCCTCGCAATTTCTAAATGATCCTCGGTTGTAACCTGGGGATCAGAAATGGATTCACGGTATTCTGTTACCAGATCATGCAGGGCTTCAATTCCGCCGGATAAAGACATGATTGGGGTTTTGAGGTTATGCGCAATCCCGCCAATCATGTGTCCCAGGGAAGCCATGCGCTCCTGTTCCAGAAGAATTTCCTGGTTCCGCTTGATAATCTCGATGTGCCGCTTGTATTCGGTCACATCTTTGAAAAGAAGGATGGAGCCCAAATACTTTTTATCAGAGAAAACCGGGATCATTTCAATTCCGAAATGCTTATCAAAATTTTTACCGCAAATATGTTCCTCTAATGCCATATGGATCCGCTGCGCCTTCACAGTGGCAAGACCCTCCATGATATCCTCATGGTTGAAAGAGACAGAGGCAGAGGTAAGCACACGGAGCAAGGGAGCTTTTCTTTTGATCGTTACCATATCTCTGAAGGTTTCAAGAAACGTACGGTTGTAGTCTATAATCTCATCTTCCTCGTTGACGACGATATAGCTGTCAGAGATGAGGTCAACTATTTTCTGCAGTGCAATGGGAATCACATTCATCAGCTTAAATTTAAAAATTGCGATTGCAAAAAACAGCATTGTTACAGAAAAAGAGATGTTCTCGTAAAATACCTGCATCGTTACGATCTTTTGCGTACTCAATATGACAACCACAAGCGGAAATGCAACTCCGACGATAATCAGCAGCGATTGCTTAGAAAAAAACCCGGAATTCTTAACAGAGAATGAAAGCAAAAACCAAAGTCCCACTAGAATACAGCCATAGGAGTAGAATTCGTGGAATAGATAATAAGGTCCGTAAACAAATTCTGTGCTGATAAAGCCATATTTCACAATAAACAGATGATGAAGACTGTTGGTCAATGCCACGATAATGGAAATACAGGGAACAAACAAAATGAAAAGATAGTTCCAATTCCACCGCACTCTGGTTTTGGCAAATACAATCCCGATCATCAGTAAAAAAACAGGGACAATGCACACTGGAATATATGATAAATGTTCCAGCGTCGGATAGAATACACCCTGTATATCATACAGAATCTTTTGAATCAACCGGATGGAGGTCCATAAGATCATACAAGCGTTTGTCATCAAAAACGCATAATGAATCTGCTGTTTTCGTTTCATTCGGGCAATGATCCCCGAAATGAACACCACCAGAAATAATGAGAATATCAGCATGCCATAAATAAAGACATTTTGATTCATCTGCACGGCACGGTCACCTCTTGTTTTATGCAATAAATTCTTTTTTCTTCATATGTTCAAGGATCCTGCCAAGATAGCCCTGTTCTATTTCAGGCCAGATAAATCCAAGTCTTTGCAAAGATCCGACGGTAAAGTCCGCTGTAATCTGAATGGGGGCACCATAGGCCAGTTCTCCCCTCATGAGATATACAGACGCAGATTTCTCAGCTTGCTGTACGTCATCTTTTCCTGTTCGTTTCGAAGAACTCTGAGTACGGATGAAAATGCCAAGCGAGGCAAACTCGGAGATCAGTTTTTTTAACGTTAAGGTTTTCGGGTTCATTAAGTGATAGATGCGGCCTTCGCTTTTGGGATTGCGAAGGAGCCGCAAGATTGCCTGGGCTGAGCTGTCCACTGGAGAAAATTCCAGCTCTTGCGTGAGAATTTTCTCGGATACCACTCCTGAAGTCACAACCTCTTTTAACGTTGCATAAAATGCGTTTTCCGCCATATTGGGCTGAAAATGCCCGTCCAAATATCGGCCGGTCAGATTGCCCATACGGAAAATAATCGCTTTGAGCTTGTCTTCACGAATCGCTCGCAGCACTCGATTTTCAGCCTCAAATTTGCTGCGCACATAGATGTTCCCTTTATAATTCTGTCCAATATAAAAATCACGCTCAGTAAATAAACCGGTTACGTTTTGCTCGACCAGATAATTACCGGTGATGGCATCCGTTGACACATGCCCGAGGAAACAATCAAAGCCTTTGCAGAAATTAATGACTTCCTGGGTACCTTCAACATTGATCCCTCGGATCTGTTCATAGGGGCCAAAATATTTCACAATGGCAGCACTGTGTATCACGGTATTCACAGACTTGCCCAGGAGCTGATACGCTTCCGTGCTCAGCCCGAAGTTATGCAGGGAAATGTCACCGTGAATTGTGTGAACGCGGCTTCTAAGCAGCAGCGTTCCATCTTCTCCAAAGTAGAACTTCATTGTGTGTTCAAGTCTGCTAGCAGCTTCCTGGTCATCCTTGGCCCGAATCAAGCAATGAATGGTAGAGGAAGTCTGGGTCAGAAGCTCATAAAGCAGATGAGCACCCAGAAAACCGGTGGAACCCGTCAGCAAAATACCGCCTAACGACATCGATTCTGCGTCTGTCAGAGAATCATACTCCATACCGGTCTCGTACGCTTCCAAAGGGAAAGACGGCGTTTCGATTGCCAACAGATCCTCATCAGAGCGGGCAAAACCGGAGGCTTTGGCAGCAAGTTCCCGAATATTGGAGCAGGTATAAAAATCGGAAGCCGTTAGGCCCCAGCCCTCATCATAAATTTGCGAGAGGATGGCGATTACAGTGAGCGAGTCCGCACCCAGTTCAAACAGGTTGTCCTCGATGCCTACCCGTTCAAGTTTTAAGATATCTTCTGCAACTTCGCAAAGCCTGATTTCAATTTTATTACTAGGCGGAGTGTAACTGCGCTTCTCATCGGCAAGCAAGGGAAGGGGCAAAGCTTTCCGATCGACTTTTCCGTTTGCTGAGACTGGAAGTGAATCCAATTGTACAAAAAATGAGGGAACCATGTATTCTGGCAGTTTCCTTTGAATATGTGCGCGCAGGTCACGGCTTGAAAGCTCACGTTCCGCCGCATAATATGCGCACAGATGCTTTTGGCCTGCATAGTCTATTCCTGTTACTACAGCGTCACGGAGAGCCTTATGCTGCATCAGCCGATTTTCGATCTCTCCAAGCTCTACGCGGAACCCTCTGATTTTTAGCTGATGATCCAGTCTTCCGAGATATTCAATATCTCCCTGAGCAAACCATCTGGCTAGATCTCCGGTTTTATAGATACGCTCACCGGGCATATAGGGGTCCGGTAAGAAACGCTCTTGTGTAAGCTCCGGCTGACCGATATATCCTCTGGCAAGACCCACACCGCCGATATAAAGTTCACCGGGAATTCCGATCGGCAGAAGATTCAGGTGAGGGTCCAGGATGTAAAGCCGCGTATTGTCAATGGGCCGTCCAATGGGGACGCAATTCAGCGTTACCTCCGGTGAGCAGTCGAAATACGAGACATCCACCGTTGCCTCAGTTGGGCCGTATAAGTTATATAATTCCGTACCATAAGGGCGATTGAGCAACCGGTTAAACCGGCGAACCTGTTCCAGCCCAAGGGCTTCCCCACTGGCAAACACTTGCCGGAGACTGGATAGCTCCTCTGTGCGGTTGCTGCTTTCAAGGTACTGCAAAAAAGCGCTCAGCATGGAAGGTACGAAATGCATGGTCGTAACCTGCTTCTTTTTGATCGCATCAATGATGACGGCGGGGTCTTTTTCCCCTCCGGGCGAGAGCATGGTAACCTGCGCACCGGTCAAGGCCCACCACATCAGTTCCCAAACAGAAACATCGAAGGTATAGGGTGTTTTTTGGAGAATCACACTTTCCTGAGTAAGAGGATAACGTCTCTGCATCCACCAAAGGCGATTGACAAGTCCTCTGTGCTCTAGCATCGCCCCCTTTGGCTTTCCGGTGGAGCCGGATGTATAGATGACATAAGCCATATCATCGGGGTTGGGATGGTTTTTGGGCGCAGCTCCGATTTCAGCATAGCTCTGAGGCTCGTCCAGATTCAGTACGCTGCAGGAACAAGGGGGTGCGAAGCGTGCTGCATGGTGGGTCAGAACAATCTTGGCTTCGCATTCGGTAAGCATATGCTCTGCCCGCTCTGGTGGATTGGATGGATCGATGGGAAGATACGCTCCTCCAGCCTTCATCACACCCCACACTGCCACAACCATCTCTATACTGCGATAGAATGCCAGCCCGACTACTGAGTCGCGGCCTACGCCAAGCGCTTGCAGACGGACTGCCAACCGGTTTGAACGATCCTTCAGCTCACGGTAGGTAATGGAGGATTCTCCGCAGGATACCGCAATGTTGTCCGGTGTTTTTTCCGTTTGCTCATCCAGCAACTCTGGCATGGTCTTATCCATCGGATATTCCGCAATCGTTTCGTTAAAAGTATAAAGAATTTTTTTTCGCTCCTTCTCTGAAAGCATATTGAGACGCTCTATTTCTTTCAGAGGGTTATCCAGTGCATGCCAAAGAAGATTGATAATATGCTGGTGGATGAAATCGATCTCTGTCGCGCAGAAAAGATCCACCAGATAGTCGTAGTCTACGATAAGCTGGCCGTCATGTTCCCGTGCATTCAAATTGATGATGAGGGATTCAATCTGGTGGCCGGTAAAGTGCCAGCGGGAAATATAATTTCCCGAGAACAACCCTTTATCAAATTTCGAATTTTGAAACGTTAAAACAATATCAAACAAGCTGTCCGCGGTCTTTTTCTTTTCTCTTACGTGGCGAAGCAGCATATCGTAGGGATATTTTTGATGCCGCAGGGCAGATAAAATCTCCTTTGATACGAGCTCTACGAAGCCGTCAAAATTCATGTCGTAACGAATGGGGATGGAAAGGGGAACTCCAAGACTGGCGAACATGCCTGCAGTGTTTTTTTCCGCTGCGTTGGTCCGGTTCAGCAGCGTCGTACCGAGCACCACGTTTTCTTTACCGGCTACCCGGTTCAGATACATTGAAACGGCAGCAATAAAAAGACTGAATTCGGACACACCCTTATTTCGGCAGTATTCATAAATTTTTGCGGAAAGCTTTTGGGGCAGCACCAATGTTCGGCGCTTTGCTTTGGATGAGATGCCGCTGGTCTTTCTGCTTTTCAGGGTGCAGACTTCCTGCCAGTCTTCAAACTTCTCTTCCCAATAGATTTTATCACTCTCAAACCTTTTGGAGGCAAGGTACTTCTTCTCATTTTCTATGTAAGCAGTATAGGAAGGCAGCAGGGACGGATCAACCACACGGCCTTCCGAAAGCGCTGCATAAAATTCAAAGACTTGATTGACCAGCAAAACCATGGTCCAAGCGTCTGAGATCAGGTGGTGCATACGGATATAAAAACCAGCATCACTTTCGCCTACGCGAACCAAAGCAAAATAGAAAAGCGGTGCGTCTGCCAGCTGAAATGGAAGAGCGGATTGAACCTCGTCCCATCTGTAAAGTTCCTCATTGGAAGAGAATTCATATCGTTCAAAGTGTACCGGTTCATAAGGTGAAATGTACTGCATCGGTTCGCCGTTCTCCTCGGTGATACGGAATCGGATTGCATCGTTTTTTTCGATAAAGAGATTAATTGCTGACGCAATCAAGTCGAGATCCACCGCACCCCGTACACGCAGTGTAGCGGCAATGACGCCTATGCTGGTATCCGGATACAATTTCTCCATATACCAGATGCCCTTTTGCTGATGCGTCAGCGGATATCGCACACCAGTGGACGAAACGCTATTATCAGAAAGCTGCTCAATCTTTTTCTTCTCAGTTTCCTTTGGATTCAAACATAATTGTTCCGACATCGGCTCCCCCTTACAGACACATTATTCTACGTTTAGACATTATTAGTGTAGCACTTACTCCAATATTATGCAATTATTTAACGAATATTTCCTGGGGCTCATGGAAGTGCTGTAATCATATGGAAAATCAATAAAATTTAAACTTTTTCAACAACCTTTTGGACGGTTTCATGCAAACCCAGAAAAGTGTTTTTTGAAAGTTGTTTTGATGTCTTTCTTAGAGCGGAAATGAATGCTCCAAACATACAAAAAACAGCCCTTGATTCTGGATAGGGAATCGAGGGCTGAAATCTTATCGTAATCAGGTTTTATAGAATATTTCTATGGAATCACCGAATTTTATATCCTGCAAAAACGTGCTGCTCTCTCCATTGACACGGAGAACGATATCTCCGGTGGGATGCTCAAGATCAAGTCCTGAGCGTTCCAGCAGATCCATCAGATAATAGGGGGAACCATCAGTTTTTTTCGGAAGACTGACAGGCTGGTGATTCAAATAGAATTCAATGGATCGATCAGTTCCGTTGGTTTCTGTCGGGGCTTGATTGATTTCCACATTTATGATATCTGGAACGACGGTTTTCCGCTGCGGATTTGTTTCAATCAATACCATATCGCCCATTTTAAGAAGTGTTTCCGGTGAAACGATTTTGCCGTTAACCGTAGCAGTTTGGCTAGCGCCTTCTGACAACAGCTCTTTGAGGTAGCGCCGAGCATGCTGACCCTTTGTCGCAGGCGTAAACTCGATGCGGTCTCCGGTTTCAACGAAATCAGAAATTCTTGCTTCCTTACCATTTTTCATCAGTTTGGCAGGCTCTCCGGGAGTGCCATGGTATACTGCCTGCTCGCCGTTGATCTGAATCATCAGCTTTCGGCCTGTTTGCGGTATGATGTCCTGATAGGAAAAGCCATTCATCATAAGAATATCTAAAATGGTCATGGTTCTGTTGCGAAAGAGTTTCGCACGAGCTCCATTTAACATGACATGAAAACTGTCTGTAAGCAGATTCAGCCCGGCGGAAATCGCGATACCCAAGGGAGTGGCATACTCTGGGTCATTTAACTCGTAGGTATCTGAGAATGCATAGGTTTGGAAGTTATTGCCTGCAATGGCAACGCGCTTTGCATCCATGTCCATATGTTTGGCAATACCGGCTTGTATGATTGACAGCTTGCTGCCTCCCCCGGCCAAGAACACAGCCGAAGTCGGAGCTCCGTTTACCGCACGGATCTGATCGCAAATTTCACGGCAGAGAACGGATGCAGATTCTTCAATACAATCTGCCATATCTTCCTGTGTGATGGTCTGCTCGAGGCCAAGAATATCTGTAAAGCAAACAGATTGCTGCGTGC
The DNA here is from genome assembly GCA_029266295.1 of Bacillota bacterium. Classification (GTDB taxonomy): domain Bacteria; phylum Bacillota; class Clostridia; order Peptostreptococcales; family Anaerovoracaceae; genus Anoxybacterium. The sequence continues at coordinate 8,928 of JAQSXD010000045.1, forward strand.
CGAGCTGTATTTTAACGGACTCTGCCGTGTTGAAATCAAGGAGATACTTTTTCATCAGGGTTTCCGTGATCTCGTCTCCGGCGATGGTGACGATGGTATAGCCCACAACTCCGCCGTCTTTGCAAATAGCAATGTCAGAGGTTCCCGCTCCGATATCCACCAAAGCCAGGTTTAGGAGACGAAGATTTTTCGGAATCACAACGTTCATGGCAGCAATGGGCTCCAGTGTAAGGCTCACCACTTCCAGATCAATTTTTCGCATGGTGGAGTAGAGGCTATCCACAACTTCTCTGGGAAGGAAGGTGGCAATGACGTCAACCTGCACCCGCCGCGCCTTGTGTTCGAGTAAGCTGGAAGTGGGATAACCGTCCATATAATACTGAACTGCTGTATGACCTACCAAATAAAACTGACGCCCGGCCTCTATCTCAGGATCATCAGAAAAGGCTGCTTCTGCTTCACCAATAGCACCCGCTTCTAAACGGCTTATGATTTCATCATCCAGCCGTTGAGGCCGGTTAAATTCCAGCTCATAGGAAGCGCGCTGGGTTTTCAGAGCACGGCCGGCCGCAGCGACGCATACTCTTTTTAACTTGATACGAAGCTGATTCTCTAAACGTGCTTTCACGATAGCGGCTACCTTTGCAACCTGTTCTATATCTTCTATCTGGCCATCAACCATGGAACGCTGTGTATGTTCTTCTTTTTCCATAGCAATGACTCGAAGCTTCTCATTCTCAACGATACCCGCAATACCAATAATACTGCGGGTTCCAATATCCAGTGCAAATATCATATTTTTCGGCTGTATTTTCAGCTTGTCCTTCTGCTGAGTCTTTTGGTTATTTTTCGGTTTGCTTTTCTGCTGTGGTTTCGTCTTTTTTTTCGATGAGACAGTCATAAGCGATCTCCTTTTTTCGACCTAATCGGATGTTGGTACGGCGAACTCGATTGATTGATTTGGGCATCCTTAATTATTATCGTATGAAATCGCTGAAAATTAATGGTTTTTGAATGAAAACTATGATCAAAGAATGAAATAACGGGAATATGGAACTAATCATCGAAATAATTCGGCGTAAACTGTGATTATTCGCTAATGAATTGAATTGCAAAACGTGAATGGGTGCGAGGGATCATCTTACGCAGGCGGTCTGAGATTACTGGTATAACTCAGCATCCCTCTCATCCAGATTAGGTCTTCCTTTGTGATACAGCCCAGTTTGATCAGGAATAGAAAATAGAAAACCCCCATAAGGATACCGGTGAAAACCACAAAGAGTGTATCAGATAGAAATAGTCCGGTAGGTTTTAGAAAAAAAACAGCAGAGTAAGCTGCCGCCGCGACCGATAATGCAGGCTTGAAGATCCAGTCGATATATTTCATCTTGATTTCCGTGGTCAGCAGCAGCTTTCTTACCACAAGGAACGTACTGAAAGCACAACTGATATAAAGAACGATAATAAAACCGTTCAATCCTTCAGCTGGGATGAGAAAATAGATCAATGCAATCTTTACCACAGCATCGTAGATACTGTAGACTAGTGTACTGATTTGATGGTTTAGCCCTTTTAAAAGGTCATCCGCCACAAAATCAATATAGATAAAGGGAATCAAGGGCGCCAGCAATTTCATCATCCTGCCGCATTCGTAGCTGTCATAAATCAAAATACCAAGGCGGTCCCCGAAGGCAATGAAGAAACCAGCGGTAAATATGGACATAAAAAGTGTAATCTGAATGGCTCTTGTCACTGAATAGCGCACTCTTCGCTTGTGCTTACATGCGTTAGCCTCTGAAATTTCAGGAATGAGCAAAGAAGAAAAAGCGATCAGGAAAGAAGCCGGAAACAAAAGTACCGGCATGACCATGCCCTGAATCTGGCCGTACTCCTCCAGAGCAAGTTTTTTCGTGTGACCATACTTAACAAAAGCGATGGGAATCATGATATTTTCAATGGCCTTTAATATCCCGCGCAGGAGAGAACTGACAGACACTGGGAATGCAATAGAAAGCATTTTCCTGATAATTCGCTTTTGAAAAAAAATATCGGAGACCTCCGAATCTTTTTTTCTTTTTTCCAGCCAGTAGAAGGTGAGCAGAAACATACAAGAGACGATTTCGGCAATTGCGATTCCAAGTACAATTGCAGCACAGCCATATTCCAAGCCTCCTTGCATGAAATAGTCAAGAATACTCATAACAACCACAATCTGGATCACAAGTTCGATGGCCTGTGAACCAGCAGGTCTGACCAGTTTGCTTTGTGCATAAAAATATCCTTTGATGCAGGAGGAAATTCCCATGAAGGGCATTCCTGCTGCAAGGAGTTTCAGGGAAAATATGGTTCGCGTATCATTTAAAAGCCTGGTACCGATCAGCTCTGCACCAAAAAATAAAAAAAGAAATGCAGGGATACTGAATAGGAAACTGACGGAGAATGCTCGCATCAAAAGGGCCCTGGACACAGCAAAAGAATATCTTCCGCCTTCTTCTGCAACGAGCCGTGTAACGCTTACATTGATTCCCGTTACAACAAAGAGCGTTGCAATCATGTAGATTGACATGATAAGCTGAAGCAGCCCCATTCCTTCCGTACCGATCTTGTTTGACATAAAAACCCTGAAAGAAATCCCTACCGTATTGAACAGCAGGGATGTGATTATGATAATCAACGCGTTGATAAACAGTACTCGTTTCAATGTCCCGCTCCTTCCGCTTAATGCTAGAATATATGCGGGAGAGAATTGTTTTATTGCTTTTTTGTCGTTGATACCCTTTATTTATTTCTGTTGATGGCAGCTTGCAGCTCCTGAAGACCAGTTTCCTTGTTCCATACCGTAATCTTACAGGGGAATTTGGCTCCGCAATTTTGACATTCCACATATTGATCCGAATCGGTCAGCTCCCTTTTATCATAACGATAAGGTAAAAATTCCTCTTTGTTTTTTCGACCGGGAGCGTCTGTATCGATCCTATAGGAGTAAACATGGGAAGCCTCATATTTCACGATCAGGCGGTTATTATGACAGACAGGGCAAATCAGATTTCGATATCCATCCATTGGAACCTCCTTGAAGCTTCTATCTCTGAAGAATTACCTTTGTGTAAATTATTTCTCATGTTTCCCCTTATGAACGCCAGTCTTTTTACCATCAATGATACCGGCATCACTAAAATCTTTCGGTTGCATTTTTCGAAGTTCCGGATTACTTTTTTCCCTGTCTTTGACTCTGTTCTTGTTGTTGTCCATGGCGTTATCCTTTCTGTACATAGCCTGCAAATACAGAACTTGCTGACAGCAGGCTGATTCGTTGCGATAGCATTAGCTTTTCTTGGACGACATCGATTTATACACCAGAATCAGGCTAAGACAAGGGTAAAACATTCTTATTTATAAGCCTCTTCCAATATTTTAATTGTATCATCGAGGGTGATGGTACATGGATCCACCTGATAAAGGCCACCCATGGTTTCCATCGCATTCTTTGCGATGACAGGAATTTCTTCTCTTTGAATTCCATAATCGGAAAGCTTGAGATCTGCAACACCGCAGTCCTTTTGCAGTTCCCGGAGGGCTACGACGAAATCGACAGGATGGTGGGCAGAGGTTTTGCCGAGCGCCTTGGCCATGTCAATCAGACGCTGGTCGCAGCTTCCTGACTGTACCAGAAACATGTAATAAGCAATGCTAATGATAATGAGTCCCGCACCATGGGGCAGTTTGGGATGGTATGCGCTCAGCGCGTGTTCAATGGAGTGCTCCGATATGCAGCCGGAAGTGGACTCGACAATACCGGATAGAGTATTAGCCAGGGCAACGTCCCCTCTGGCAACTTCGTCGCTGCCGTCGGCAACTGCTTTGGCAAGACTCTTGCTAATCAGAGTAATCGCCTTTAGCGCAAAGAGATCGCTCATTTCATTGGCAGTCTTGTTGAGATATCCTTCTGTACTGTGGAACAGTGCATCAAATCCCTGATAAGCCGTGAGATCAGCGGGAACGCTGAGCATCAGATCGGGGTCTACCACAGAGAGTACGGGGAAGGTTCTGTCATAGCCAAAACCGATTTTCTCATTCCCATTGGTGATAACGGTCCAGGGGTCGGCTTCAGTACCGGTACCTGCTGTTGTGGTGATGGCTACGATGGGCAGAGGCGCATTGGGAACAGGCTTCCCTTTTCCGGTACCACCTGAGATATAGTCCCAGTAATCACCGTCATTTGTTGCCATAACGGCGATGGATTTGGCCGAATCGATACTGCTTCCGCCTCCTAGTCCAACAATGAAATCACATTTTTGCTCTTTTGCAAGAGAAGCCCCTTCCATTACGTGATCTTTTACAGGGTTTGGAAGAATTTTGTCAAACAGCACATGTGCAATGCCTGCCTTGTTCAGCTGCTCCTCGACGCGTGCTAAATATCCATTCTTTTTTATTGACTGTCCTGCTGAAATAACGATCAGAGCTTTATTCCCGGGAAGCAGCTGCTTGTAAAGCTCGTTCAGCTTTCCCTTACCAAAGAGGATGCGTGTAGGCATGTAATAATGAAAGCTCATTGTAATAA
>JAQSXD010000455.1 GCA_029266295.1 Bacillota bacterium
CCGTCTATCAAAATGAAAAAACCTGAAAAAACAGCTTTTCCGCTTTGGGATATGATTCTGATATGATTCTTTTCAATCAAAACAGACTGGGTGTAAATACCGTCGGCAAGGAGCAGAACATCTCCTTCTGCCACGGCATCAGAAGCAATGAGATTCGTGAGATTGTCGGCCGGCGACACATTGATAATCGCCATAAAACCACACCTTTCTTTATATTGAAACCGGATCGCAGCAGAGGCGATCCGGATTGATTCTCTCTTTTATTGACCCGCTAAACTAGCTCAGCCAATCTTTGTTCGAAATATTCCAGCTCTTTTTTCATCAATTCCAGGGACACATTCTGCGTCTTGAAATTTTCAGCGGGGACCTCGCTCATTTTCGCCTCTGCCTTGGCAATAAGCTCCTTCTGCTGTTCGATCATTTTGCTGATTCGTTCCGAATCGTTCATCGTAATACCACCTTTCTATCTCTACGCAGCCCGTTATCCTGTAATATTCTTAAGGTAATTGTTTCCGGTTCCATTGTCGATAATATCAGCTGGCTCATTGCATACGATCTTGTTGAAATAGATGAAGTTGTAGTCGGCTTGCTCGGAGAAAACCAGACCCGAGTCACGATTTCTCGAAATGAAGTTGCCTTGATAAATTCCGAAATCCGCTAATGAAAGCAGTCCTGTATCGCTGTTATTGCTGAAATTATTGCATGCGGCAAATACATTGGGAATAGTGACCAAGGCTCCCCGGTCACTGGATACGCCCTCGTTCTCAATACAGATCGTGTTGCTGCCACTTGCGATATAATAGGCGCTGCTGCCTGCTTTTGCCGCTTTATTTCTGAGAATCAGGGTGTTTACGCCAAACGCTTCAAAGCAGTTGTTATCGCAGTCACAGACACGGTTTTCGATCAATGCATTATTGGCATCATTACTCAGGAAGGTTTCAATGCCGTCACGGGAAGATCGTTTTACATCGTTGCAAATGACCCAGTTGGATGTGCTTCCGGAGATCATTAGGATTCCATCAAATCCAACGTCCCTGATATTGTTCTTCCATACCAGATTCGCAGTAGAACCGGAAATCCTGATTCCGTTGCTTCCCACATCGTGGATTGTGTTGTTCACCAGGCGGTTAGCAGCGCCTCCGATGACTACAATACCGCTTTGAATATAGTTTCTTACGGTTACGCCATAGATTTCAACTCCCGTCACTCCGTTTAAAACAAAACCGTCAAGCAATAGACTGAAACCTGTAAATACCGCTTTTCCGCTGCGGGATATGATTCTGATAAAGTTCTTTTCAATTACTACCGTCTGCAAATAAAGACCGTCGGCAAGCAGCAGTACATCTCCTGCCGATACGGCGTTCGATGCGATTAGATCGGTTAGATTATCGGAAGGCGAAACGTTAATAATCGCCATAGGATCACGCCTTTCAATAGATTACTCCCATGGGAGCATAAAGAAGCGCAAGACTTCTCCAGCCTACACTTCCCCTTAATACAATATTCAGAAGCTGATTTTTGGTTCCTTTGGCGTTCTAGCAAGGAAGACTGGGGAACTCGCATAAGGAAGAATTTAACAGGAAATTAACGAAGCGCTAACAATACAATGCTATCTCCATACGAACTTTATCAATATAATCCCAGATAGAAAGAAACGCTGATGCTTTCAGGCGCTCCTCCAGGCGCACAACGAATCAGCGTTTCCTTATCAATCAGTCAGAAACCAAGGAGGATTCATTGTGAAAAGGAAAATCATATCAGCTGTTCTCGCTTTGACTCTGGGAGCATCTCTAATGACCGGCTGTGCCGGAAGCGGCAAGTCAGAGGAAGGTCAGGGACAGATTGACCTCAACAGCACTTCCCTTGAAGAGATCATCGAAAAGGCCAAGCAGGAAGGAAAAGTCGAATCAGTAGGAATGCCTGATACATGGGCAAACTGGGGCGATACATGGAAAGAAATCAACGAACTGTATGGGCTCACGCATACCGATGTGGATATGTCCTCAGCAGAGGAACTTGCAGTTTTTGAATCAGAAAAGAATAATGCAACGAAGGACATCGGTGACGTAGGACAATCCTTTGGACCCATCGCAGAGGAAAAAGGGCTTACGCTGCCCTATAAAACCAGCCACTGGGATGATATCCCGGATTGGGCCAAAGATGATGATGGAGACTGGATCATCGGTTACTATGGGACCATCGCCATCATTACAAATAAAAGTCTGGTTTCGGAAGCACCCAAATCCTTCGCAGATATTCTCAAAGGAGATTATATGGTAGGTGTTGGTGATGTGGTAAAAGCCTCTCAGGCACAGAATGCAGTTCTCGCAGCAGCCATTGCAAACGGCGGATCAGAAAGCAATATCCAGCCCGGCATCGATTATTTTAAAACGCTGGCGGAGCAAGGCAGACTCGATAAAGGAGAGCTCTCACTGGCAAGACTCGAAAAAGGGGAAATTGCCGTAGCGCTGCTTTGGGACTACAATGCCCTTGGCTACCGGGATCAATTTAAAACCAACAACCCTAATTCAGATTTTGAAGTAAACATTCCACAAGACGGTTCCATACAAAGCGGTTACTGTACCGTCATCAATGCCTATACAACCCGGCCTCATGCCGCAGCACTCGCAAGAGAGTACATATTGAGCGATGAGGGCCAGATCAATCTTGCCATCGGCTATGCAAAGCCAGTCAGAAGTAGTGTAAAGCTACCTCCTGAAGTAGCTGCAAAACTCATCAGCAACGATCAATATAAGAATGCCAGAATGGTTAAAGATGCGGACGTTTGGAAAACCACGGTAGAATCCCTGGGTACCAAATGGCAGGAGGAAGTCATCGCTTATGCAAAGTAGTCCAATCTTTTTCATACTTTTCAAACACGAGGAGCACCTCTGATTCAGGGGT
>JAQSXD010000046.1 GCA_029266295.1 Bacillota bacterium
CCCTGGTGGCCGCTCTCTACCAGTCCATCCGGGAAGAGGACGTAATCATGCATACCGGTGCCCAGGAAGCAATCTTTGATTACATGAACGTCCTGCTGGAAAAGGGGGATCACGTAATCTCCATGTTTCCCGTTTATCAATCTCTCTATGAGGTGGCACATGCGGAAGGCTGCGAGGTTTCGCCCTGGGAGCTCAAGGCGGGAGAGCAGGACTGGACCATTGACTTTGATGAACTGGAAGCATTGATTCGCCCCAATACGAAGTTGATTGCAGTCAACACCCCAAACAATCCCACAGGTTATACCTTCAGCGAAGCAGAGATGAAGCGGCTCTGCGCCATTGCTGAAAAACACGGCATTTACCTCTTTTCCGATGAGGTTTACCGTGGATTGGAGCTTGATGGGGTCAGCAGGCCCTGTGCCGCAGACTTGTATGACAAAGCCGCATCCCTTGGTGTCATGTCCAAGGCATATGGCCTGTCCGGACTTCGCGTAGGCTGGGTTGCCACAAAAGATGCGGACATGATTGTCAAAATGAAGAAGTTCAAGCATTACATGAGCATCTGCAACAGTGCCCCCTCGGAAATCCTCTCCATCATCGCCCTGAATCACGGAGATAAAATTCTGCAAAGAAATAAAGAGATTATCAAAGAGAACTTGGCCCTTGCCGACAGCTTCTTTGAAAAATACGACAGCCTTTTCAGAAACTATCGCCCCATTTCCGGCCCCATCGCCTTTCACAAGATGGAAATTGACCGCCCCATTGAGGATTTCTGCGAGGCCCTGATCCGTAAGTCCGGAGTTCTGCTGCTCCCGGCAAATATCTATGCCTATCCCGGCCCCTTTTTCCGAATGGGTTATGGACGAAAATCCTTCTCAGAAAGCCTGGATCGGTTCGAACAGTATCTCATTGCGGAAGGTCTGGTCTAAACTATGAAAACCTTACTGCTAAATCGAGACGAGGTGCAGCGTCTGCTCAACCCCCAGGAGGTCATCGCTGCCGTCGAATCTGCTTATATTGCATGTTCCGGCGGCCAAACGATCCAGCCACCCATTGTATCCATTGAGATACCGCAATACAGCGGCGAAATGGATGTGAAAGCCTCCTATTCCCGTAATACCGGGGTGATTTCCGTAAAATGTGCTTCCGGTTTTTACGAAAATCAGAAAAATAAAGGACTGTCAAACAGCATGAGTACGCTCCTGCTGTTTGACGGAACCACCGGCTTTCCACTCTGCATTCTGGATGCCAGTCTCATCACAGGCTGGCGTACCGGTGCTGCCGGGGCGATTTCGGCCAGGCTTCTTGCGCGGGCGAATTCCAAGACAGCGGCAATCATCGGTACCGGCGATCAGGCCAGAATGCAGCTTCGGGCGCTGAAAACCGTCATTGATCTTCACGAGGTACGCCTTTGGGGCAGGTCTTCAGAACAGATGAACACTTACCGGGATGAAATGAGCCAGGAAATCGATTGTGATATCCTTTTGTGCCCCTCCCCGGAGGAGGCTGTTCGCAGAGCGGATATCATCGTAACGACAACCCCCTCATCACAGCCGATCATTCGGCAGGACTGGGTTTTTCCCGGAACCCATATCATTGCGGTCGGTGCGGACATGGAAGGCAAGCAAGAGCTTGATCCAATGTTATTCCAAGATGCCAGAATCGTTGTTGACAGCCTCTCTCAGTGCAAAATACGAGGCGAGATTCAGAATCCTCTCCGGCTTGGGATGATCGGGGAGGAGTGCATTCACGGTGAGATCGGACAGATCCTGCTGGGAGAAAAAAGCGGACGGGAAAAGGATTCGGAAATCACAATTTTCGATTTGACCGGCATGGCGGTTCAGGATAACTTTACTGCTGTCAAAATATATCAGCGTGCCCTTGCACTGAAGCTCGGAACGTATTATGATTTTCTTAAGTAAAACGTATTATGATTCATAAGAGAACAGAGTGATACGAATCAATTCAGAGGGGTGGTTAAAATGAAATTTTATATCGTTGACGCGTTTGCAGATACCTTGTTTGGAGGGAATCCTGCAGGCGTTGTGATTCTGGACGATGGCATGGATTTTCCTCATTCAGAGCAGATGAGAAAAACTGCCGCAGAGCTCCGCTATTCGGAGACAGCCTTCATTAAGCCCATGGGGAGCAATCAATTCCAAGTCAGATACTTCACACCGACCTCAGCGGTGGATCTATGCGGTCATGCTACCATCGGATCATTCGTTGCCCTTACGGATGCGGGACTCACCTCCCCAGGCACAGGCTGTATCTGCAGCACCCTTGCCGGGGAACTAAACATTCAGGTTTCAGAGGCCTCTATCCTCATGGATATGGGTGCGCCGGAAGTAATCGGAGAAATATCGGGCAGCGAGGAGCTAAAGGAACTATATGAAATCATGGGGATTAGCTCAAGGAACCAGGGTCATATCCTGTCCGGAGGAAATATTCTGGCTGATGCAAATATCCTGTCCGAGGCAAAGACCGGTCGCCTCTTAATTCCAGAGATCATATCGACTGGACTTCCGGATATCCTTCTCCCCGTTGAAAATGAGGCGGCGCTTTCAGCCATCGCTCCGGATTTTTCTGCCCTTTCACGCCTGTCGGAACGCTACGGCGTCGTTGGAGTTCACGCTTTTACAGTAAACTCGGAGGGCGGCGCGGTACACTGCAGAAACTTTGCACCCCTTTATGATATCGATGAGGAAGCTGCAACGGGAACCTCAAATGGTGCCCTCACATACTACCTCTATAAAAACGGCCTGATCGCAGAGAATGCAGAGGTACGATTCATTCAAGGGGAAGCCATGGCGCGCCCTTCTGTCATCACAGGCAGATTGTCCGTAATGGATGGGTCTGTTAAAATCCAGGTTGGCGGAAGCGCTGTCATTTTGGTTCGGGGAACCATCGATCTATAAAAACTAAGGAAGTGTTTCCTTAACAGAAAGGTACGGAATACACAAGTGAAAAGGGAAGGCGGCCGGGTTTCCATTGACTGGATTCCCGATAAAGGGAGCGAGCATCCCATATATCAACAGATCATCAACTATATCAGTGGGAAAATATCCTCCGGGGACTGGATCATCGGCAGCTTGCTGCCTTCCCAGCGCTTTCTCGCGGAGCGCTTTGGCGTGAACAGAAGCACAGTGGTCAGAGCGCTGGAAGAGTTGATTTCATACGGGATTTTAGAGGGGGAACCGGGCAGAGGCACCATCGTCAGAAGCAACACCTGGTCACTTCTGATGTCAACCGCTCCACCGGATTGGGGCAGCTATGTAAAATCCGGTGCGTTCCAAGAAAACGTACCGACCATTCAAACCATCAACAAACTGGAGTTTAAAAAAGATATCATACGCCTTGGTACCGGCGAACTGTCTCCGGATCTTTTTCCCAGAGAATTGATGAGGGAACTGTTTCAACGGCTTTCCCAGAAGGTTCCTTCTCTGAACTACTTGGAGCCCCTTGGTCTTCCCGAGTTGCGGAAGGCTCTTTCCCAGCGGCTGAAAAAACAGGGGATCGATGCAGATCCATCCTGTATTCTGATTACATCCGGTTCACTACAGGCATTGCAGCTGATTTCGGTCTGTATTCTGAAGCCTGGTTCAGTGGTATACACAGAGGCCCCTTCCTATCTTAAATCCCTGCAGGTATTCCCTTCCGCAGGCATGAAGCTGGCAGGAGTCCCTATGGATCGAGAGGGACTGCTATATTGGAATATCAAAGCGGAAGACGCGCTCCTTTATACAATCCCAACCTTTCACAATCCCACAGGAATCCTAATGTCCGAACGCCGCAGGCAGGAGCTCTTTCGCTTCTGCAGCAGCCGTCGCCTTCCCATGATTGAGGATGATGCCTACGGTGATCTATGGCTGGAAGAACGTCCCCCAAGATCATTGAAGACCATGGATAAAAACGGAATGATTCTCTACCTCGGCACCATTTCAAAGACGCTGGCACCCGGACTTCGTATCGGTTGGCTGGTGGGGCCTCAATCCGTTGTTGAACGGCTGGGTGACGTGAAAATGCAAGTGGATTACGGCGCAAGCTCCCTCTCCCAGTGGGCCGTTACAGAACTTTTTAACAGCGGGCTTTATGATAATTATCTGACAGGACTTCGCATTGAACTGAGAAAGCGCAGGGACCGATGCCTGCAGCTTTTGAACCAGTATATGTGTGGCCTCGCCAAGTGGGATATCCCCAGAGGCAGTTTCTATATCTGGCTCCGCCTAGTAGAACGAATTCAGGTGGACCAACTGTTTCAACTGATGCTAAAAGACAATATTCTGATCAATCCCGGAAATGTCTATGACTTTGAAAAGAACCAGTCCATTCGACTCTCCTACGCTTATGCCGGTGAGAAAGAAATGGAAACCGGAATCAGGAAGCTTGCTGAAGTGATCAGAAGTCTAACCTAAATAAAGCGGCCAGCGGGAAATGTTCAACACCCCAAAAGCTGGCCTTTATTTTTTACACGTCGTTCAGTTTTGCCCCGCATTTGGGGCAGTAGTTCACATCAAGTTTAATACTTCTTAAAGTAACCTTCTGCTTCGGTCGATATGCGCAGAGAATCGAACTGATTGATTTCTCGTCAAATCCCACGAAGACCTGATCCGGATTTGAAAATTGCTCATCAATGCAGCCACAGCTGAATTTTTTCATTTTGATCGCCTCCCTTACGTCCACTTTCATAGTTAGCGGACAATATCTTCAACAAGTTATTATCTCCCAAGATTGTGCCATTATACTTTACTGAGTCTTAACGTTCTCTTAACCGTACCACGATAGTTTTCTCCTGCCAGAAAGAGTACATTTTGTTTAGAAGGGAGATGTTATTATGAGAAGAAGATACGGTTCTGAGATTCTGTTTGTCATAACAGCATCAGTAAGCATAATCTTGATTGCAGGCTGGATTCTTTACTATCAATAAGCGCCAAAGCAGTTGCGACACAAGTGTCTTTTATTTGCAAGGTGCAAGTCACTCGCTCCTGCCAGTGATGATTCGCCTATATTCGGCCGTTTCTCAGCACGAGTCATTTGTGTCGTTTTTTAATTGGACTTTTGTATCAACAGAAATCCGATGATCAGAATACACTCATCCCATTGAAAAACCAATGCTATCAAGCATTGGTTTCTTTGATTCACACTTATTTTCTTATCTTCATTTGCGGTTTAATTTCGCGCAAATCAAAAGGACATCTATGTCTTTTTTTGGTTTGCCGAAGTATGCCTTTCTGTCGTTTTCTCTCGAAGACTTCAACAAGTTGCCCTTGAGCGGTTGCTTATGATCTGTTTTTCCTGGACAAAAAGAAGACGCCAAGACCGATCAGAAACACTGCCAAAAGCAGTTCATCTGGAATTTGAGGTACAAAATTCTTTAGCAGAACCGAACCGCCCAGCAACAGAAAAATAATGCCGAGGACAATCGTACCGTTTCCTCTGGCTCTACCCGTCTGTGGATCGTAGTCCATGGGCCGGTAGTTTTCGGTATCACTGCCATCCCGTTCATAGTCTCTTGAGCCGTCCCGATACGAGGTGCCCGCATAATTTTCCGGCATGATGATCGCTGCAATAATATAAGCGATAAGTCCTGCTCCTCCCATTAGGGTAAATACGACCCAAAGCAATCTAACAATAACGGAGTCTATGGCAAAATATTCGCCAATTCCTCCGCACACACCAGCCAGCACTTTGTCATTTGAAGATTTATACAGTTTTCTTTCCATTCTTTATCCCACCTTAATTGGTTATTATAATCTGCATGGAACCACCATCGTGTTTCCTTTTTAGTTTATAAATTGTATTCTTCTTATATTATAAAAGGTATTCCAAATTGATACAATCATGCAACCCTTAAAATAATATTAAAAAAAGATTAAAATAATTTTTCTGGTTTCTATGTTTTACATATATTTAACCATGATTTAACGAGATTGCGATCGTTCATTGGAGATTTTTCTACTAAAATTGAATCAGGAGGTGTTCAAATGAACTTTATCCCAAATACATTACATAGTGTCCTAACAGGTCTTCTATGGTTCACAAGCTTTCTCTTGATCCTATATGGACTATATTATTTTGCTATTGCGCTCTTCTCTGTCAGACGACTTCCTTCTGTAAATTCCAGTGCACCGGAAAAAAAATTTGCCATTTTAATCGCTGCAAGAAACGAAGCGGAAGTAATAGGGCATCTGATCAGCAGTTTGAAACTCCAGGATTATCCGAAAGAACTATATGAAATTTTTGTTATTCCAAACAATTGTACTGATAAGACAAGAGAAGTCGCCGAAATGGCGGGTGCTTCTATCCTTACGTGTCCAATCAAAACAAAATCCAAAGGAGAAGTTCTCTCTTTTGCTGTAGATACCTTTTTAAATTCTACAAATGATTCAGAACGATTTGATGCATTCTGTATCTTTGACGCAGATAACCTTGTCCATCCCAATTTTCTGAGAGAAATGAATCATCATCTGTGTTCCGGAGCCCACGCCGCGCAAGGACGCAGGGAGAGTAAGAATCCTTCCGATACCATTATCTCATCATGTTACACCATCTATTATAATTCCCTCAACAGGCTCTATAATCATCCCAGAAGCGCTCTCGGACTATCTTCTGTCGTCAATGGCACCGGATTCATGTTCAGCGCAGCTGCAATCAGGGACCTGGGAGGCTGGCAGACGGGTACGCTTACGGAAGATCTGGAATTTACCGCACTTTGTGCGTTAAATGGGATCCGGATTCATTGGTCTCCCAATGCAGTGGTATATGATGAGCAGCCACTTACCTTTGCCCAGTCGTGGCATCAGAGAAAACGATGGTCCTCCGGCATGCAGCAGTGCCTAAAAAAATACTGGCAGCCCTTGCTGCGCTGCGCAGTAAAAAGAAGAAATCCTCATTGTCTGGATATTTTACTCATGTTCCTTGCCACGCATGTGCAAGTAGTGGGTTTTTTCTCCTTCTTTCTAACGCTGCTTTTGAGTGCCCTGAACATAAGCTACAGTTTGTTCCCCCAAACAGATCTGGCCTTTCGCCTATTCCTCTCCTTTGATACCTCTTACCTGGCGGCGTCTGCAACGGCAGTCGCTGCACTGATGCTGGAAAGAAAAAGTCTGTCAAAGCATCTTTTGGGCATTCTGTTTACCTGGCTCTTTCTGACGAGCTGGATTCCGATTAATCTTCTCTGCCTGTTTCATAAGTCCGAAGACTGGAAACCCATCGAGCATGTCAAAGGCGTTACCCTAAAGGAAGTTCTCTCCATCCAGTCCGATTAGATCCGTTTGGCTGCTGCACTTCCTCTCCCAACAAGCTGTCTCTATCCTTATTCTTTGCGTAGAATGAAACTTAGATGTCTGCCGCAGGCCTTATCCTCCCTGTAGGAAAAGTAGTCTTTCGTATCATACGTGCAGGTACGGTCGATGAAAATCCGTTCCGGGTTGACCCCCGCCAGCTCACATTGCCGCTTTACGGTCAGCTGATTATCGATATGATATTTCCTGCTCTCACGGTGATAGGAGATCAAATCATCTGCATATCCCAATCGGGAATACTGCAAGCTGACATCCTCATCCACTTCAAATCGGGCTGCGCTCAGGGCAGCCCCGATGAATACAGAGAGTTCCTCCAGGTTGCAGTCCTCTTGATTTTTTAACCGCTCAAGAAACCTGGGTGTGATTTCCTTCACAGTACCCTGCCATCCGGAATGAATGGTTCCTGTGAGACCTGTTTTTTCATGATACAGAATTACGGGAACGCAGTCTGCAGTAAAGCAGCATAACAGTAATCCCGGTTCATAGGTGTACAAAGCATCCGTATCGGCAATGGCAGTATCCGTAGCCAGTGCCCCTCGTCCCCGATCTCCGGTTCCAACCTGTCTGATATTTATACTGTGCGTTTGGTTCGTGCAAATAAAATCCTCCAGCGTGCATCCAACCTCTTCTGCAAGTTTTCTTCTGTTTGCAAGAACATCTTCCCGATCCCTGCATACATGAAGTGCCATGTTATTACGTTCCGGCTGGGAATCCTGCGCGAAAGTCATCCCCGCCACAACATTTCGATTATTAAGCCAATATTGGATTTTCAAGAAGCTTCCCCTTTCTAGCGCTGTAGGAATATTGAGCTCTGTCTTTTTGCGCAAAATTAAAGTTCCTTTTTAGTTCCACGCTCCTTACTCCCATGTATGATTCAAAACATGTTCCGTGAAAACCATTGCAATATCAGGGTCAAACTGGGTTCCTGCATTGTTCCTGATTTCCAAAATAGCCTCCTGGTCGCTCAAGGCTTTTCGATAGGGCCGCTCACTGGTCATGGCATCATAGCTGTCCGCCACAGCGATAATTCTTGAAAGCTGCGGGATATCGTTGCCGCTGAGCCCCTTGGGGTATCCGCCTCCGTCCCATCTTTCATGATGTGCCCAGATGCATTCTGCCAGATCCAGCATTTCATCTGAAGCGCTCAAGATTCTGTATCCAATGTCGGGATGCCGTTTTATTTCGATGAATTCCAGATCAGAAAGCTTGCCCGGCTTATTCAATATCCCTTCACCGATTGCGATTTTACCGATATCATGAAGCAGGCCTACTACTTTCAGCTTATGAATATCAATCTCAGAGAGTCCCATGACCCTACCAATTTTCTGACACAGCTCACTTACCCGTTTCGAGTGCTGCTCTTCTCTGTAATTCTTTTCATGAAGGGTATTGATGATCGTTCCGATAATATTCCCTCTCAAGCTCTGGCTCTCGAGAAGCTTATGCTTATACATATAATCTTCCGCACTTTTCAGAACCTTCATGATGTCTTCACCGGCAGTATATTTTGTCTCCCACCCAAAAGAGATACTAATGTTGACGGAATTAACATATTCCTCAGAATAGCGCTGCCGGATTTTTTGTATCAGGCGTTCCGCCTCTTCGCCCTTGGTGTTCGGTAAAAGAATTACAAATTCATCACCGCCCCAACGAGCAACCAGATCGTTCTCCCTGCAGGCGCCTTGAATGGCAGAGGCCGCTTTCTGAAGCAGCTCATCTCCTTTATCATGTCCGAAGGCATCATTAACCATCCGCAGCCCGTTCACATCACCAATGATAATGGAGATCGGAAGGTTCTCTTCACAGTCAAAGCGTTTTATTTCATTTTCATAATACCTTCTATTGTAAACTCCTGTTAGTTTATCGTAATAATTCAGGAACCTGATTTCGTCTTCGGTTTTCTTCCGTTCCGTGACATCCCGCAAAGCAATCATGTAACAGTCTGCTTTTCCTGATAGAAAATGCATTACTTTGGTAATCTGTGCAGAATACCATATTTCAAGGTCATTTACACGGTATGGAAATATATGCGGAGCAATGACATCCTCTGCTTCCAATCTCTTCAGCCCTCTTTCCAGCAAGGCGCACAGTTCATAAGGAAGTACATCATAATAATAATTTCCGATAAACTCCTCTGGATAAAGGCAGACCTCCTGAGAGATCGGACGATTCCATTCCAGGAATCTGCCGGAGCGATCCAGCAAAATAATATGATCCTGCATGGAATCGAACAGCCTGTTCAGCTTACTGCTTGCCTCCAGATACCGAAGCTTTGATAAGCTGCTGTCAACCACAGTCATCACAAACGCTTTGTAATATTCCAGAAGCGATCGTATTTTTTCTTTGGAGATTCGGGGAACCTCCTGCAATGCCGCTAGGTACTGCTCTTCATCAAAACCAAACTCCGCCGCCTGCTTTTTGTATAGATCCAAGTTGATGCGTTCATCTTCATGAAAGTACGGCCCAATAAATAAGGTCGCAATATGTTGTTTTTCTATAATGATGGGAACGGCTGCATCCCACATATGATTGAGGCATTTATATGCCACGAAATCATCATATCCAATATGCATTTTAATGCATTGATCGCTGATTTTACATCGTTTTGCAGTTTCAGGGTGGTTCCTGTGGTAAATGGAACAAATTCCATTCCATCCTGCTGAGGCAAGCACATTTCCATCCATATCCATAATTCCTACGGGAATTCCTACGACCTTGTTCATGTTCTCAATCATTGTTTGAAGTGCTTCAAAATTGATTAGTTCTTCCAGTTTCCAGCTGCCCACCATTCGCCTGCTCTCCTGCATATCTACTGCAAATTTGACGTATCGCACTTATTATAGCACAGTGTGCTCCAATTGTCTGATTGTGAAAGAACTTTTTCCGCGGGAGCATCGCCTCAATGCTCCCCGGCATTTCGTATTTTTACTTGATAATCTGAATGCTTCCATGTATTATGATTATGTATGAATAAAACACCGATATTTAAAGGGAGGAACTATGAGCAATAACTTACTCGGGAAACAAAAGAAAATCGCTTTGATCGCCCATGATCACAGAAAAAAGGATATGATTGAATGGGCCCTGAAGAACAAAGAGCTTCTGAGCGGTCACTTTCTTTGTGGGACCGGAACCACTGCCTCTCTCATTGCTGAAGAAACCGGCCTGCCGGTCAAGCCATATAAGAGCGGCCCGCTGGGGGGAGACCAACAGATCGGCGCGATGATTTCAGAAGGAAAGGTGGATTTCATGGTCTTTTTCTGGGATCCGCTTACATCACAGCCTCATGATCCGGATGTAAAAGCGCTCCTTAGAATTGCAGTGCTCTACGATATACCGGCGGCTATGAATCGTTCCACTGCTGATTACCTTTTGACTTCACCGCTCATGAACAGTGAGCACGAGCGTCATATCATCACCTACCAGAACTCAGTTAAGGTGAAATAACAACAAAAGAAAAAACACGGTATAAAAAAGTGCCGTGTTTTTCTATTTAATAGTAATATTCTTCACCAAGTTCTTCAAGAAAGGTCACAGGGGGAAACGTTTGACCTGCTTTTTCGGCGCTTTTTTTCGCCGCCGCAATCCAGCCGTATAGATCCTTATCTTTTTGTGGAAGGTGTAGCGCAACGATTTCTTTCGGTTTGATCCATTCCTGAATTAATTTCTGCGAGGAAGGTAGGCTGACGTAGGGAAAAGGAACGATCATCAGATCAATCCCTTCTTCTTCAAGTTTCAAATTTTGATAATTATTTGCTTCCGATGCTCCGTCACCTACATGAAGTATTATTTTATTACCTCTGATGAGAAATGCCAGATTTCTGACTGTCTCGTATTCTTCCCCGAAATGAATCATAGAGATAGCCTCGATTTCAATACCGGATAGATGAAGCGTCTGTCTTCGTCCCGGCTCCAAATCAAGAGAAATTAGCTGGTTCTCCGGATCAGCCGCATCCTGCTCCGAATTTAGCCGCTTCCTTACCGACGCGATTGCTTTTTCTGTTGATAAAATCTTTGCCGTCCCCCCGTTTCTTACGTATGCAGCAACCAGCTCTGAATCAAAGTGGTCACCATGATGGTGGGTAAACAGCATCAAGTCAATCCCATCATAGGGAGGTACGCCCAATAAGATATCCTCTGCCATTTGATCGGGGGTTGTCCGGTATAAGTCAAACCCTTCCTTGCAGAGTCCGTCGATCAGTATTTTCTTTCCCTGAAGATTCAGCAAAACCCCTGCATTTGCCACATAGGTCAATCGGTTTGCTCCATAAAGCAATCGGTTATGATCCGCTGCCTGCCTTCCGTCGCAAATCGTACTTTGCTCACTGCCGAATTCAGCTATATCTGGATCTAACTGGTTCTCATGCATTGGAAAAAGCCTCACCAGCATGATACGAGCTCCTCACCAGCGGAGAGGAAGCCACATGGCGAAAACCCATTCCTTCAGCCAGCTTCTTATATTTTTCAAACTGTTCCGGAGTTACATATTCCACCACCGGATGATGCAGTTCGGAAGGTGCTAAATACTGACCTATGGTAACGATATCGCAATCTGATTTACGCAGGTCCTTCAGCAACTCCTCCACCTCATCTGGAGTCTCTCCCAGGCCTACCATCAACCCTGATTTGGAATAAATAGAAGGATCCAGTTCCTTCACTCTCTTGATTAATTCCAAAGACCGATCATAATCGGCAATGGGTCTTACGGATGGATAAAGGCGTTTCACCGTTTCAATATTGTGATTGATTACCTGTGGTTTCGCCGCAGCAACCGCAGCAAGCGCTTCTTTATCTCCCTCAAAATCAGGGATTAATACTTCGATTGCAGTAGCAGGCGAGGTTTTCTTCACCTCTTCAATCACCCGCGCAAAATGCCCCGCTCCCCCATCAGGAAGATCGTCTCTTGTTACCGAGGTCACAACCACATGCTTTAACTCCAGCTCGGCAGCAGCCTGGGCAACTCTGGCAGGCTCGCCGTCGTCTACCGTCATTGGATGCCCCTTGGAGACATTACAAAAGGTACATTGTCTTGTGCATTCCCTTCCCAAGATCATAAAGGTTGCGGTTCTCTTCCCAAAACATTCCATCGCATTGGGGCAATTCGCCTCCTGGCAGACCGTGTGCAGGTTCAACGCCTTCAGCATCTCACTTACCTCATTGATCTTGGGAGAATAGGACACTCTTATCTTAAGCCAGTCCGGTTTCTTTTCGTTCATCTTTGCTCCTCCTCACTGCCTTCCAGCTCTTGCGTCAATTTCTCCACTTGATCTAGAAAAGCACTTCTCTCCACATTGTTTGATTCATACCCGTATTGCTGTATGAAATATTCGGCAGTTTTGTTTGTGATTACATCGACATCCTGCGCCTGTCCAAGAATTTTTTGCAGGGAAGTCACACCCTTATCCAGAATCCCGCAGGGATTTATCCATTGGAAATGTTCCAGGTTTGTGTTGATATTGAAGGCAAAACCATGCATGGTAATCCAGCGTTTCACCGCACAGCCGAGCGCGGTAATTTTTTCATTTCCCACCCATACGCCCGGGTATTTGGGATCTCTTCCTGCATCAATGCCGTATTCATATTTCAGCAACTCAATAAACGTATTTTCGAGCTTCCTAAAAAATATCTTCACATCTTTATCCTGCTGTTTTAGGTTGAGTATGGGATAGCCCACCAGTTGGCCGGGGCCGTGATAGGTCACATCGCCTCCTCTGCTGATGTGGTGGACGGAAACGCCCATGGATTTTAGAAAATCCTCATTGGCCAGAATATTTATGTCCTTACCTGCTGTCCCTACTGTAATTACAGGCGGATGCTCCAGCAGCAGTAACGTATCTTCGATCAGATCCAACTGCCTCAGCTTCAGAAGCCGGTTCTGCAAATCCAGTGCAGCCGGGTATTCGATTTGTCCAAGTTTTACAAGATTAAGCAGCATTCAGATTCCTCCATTCTGCATAACAACATCAGTATTCTGTGGCACGCTCCGAGACGGTGCTGCTGCCTCATGTTGAGATTTATGTTATAACAATCGTGCAGAAAGGTCAAGTCATGTCAGGTTTTTCA
>JAQSXD010000456.1 GCA_029266295.1 Bacillota bacterium
TGATTTTATAAAAATCCGAATACCGTATGACCGCTTCTCCTCGAAGAACAAGATTTCCCTGATAGGCAATGGACAGCGGCAGGTTTGCAAATACTTTGGCATTGTTGGTAATGACCTCACCCACTTCACTGCTTCCTCTAGTCACTGCCTTGATCAATTTTCCGCCAAGGTAAGTCAGAACGATGGTAAGTCCGTCCAATTTCCAGGAAAGCAAGCCCGTCTGATTTCCCAGCCAATCCTTCAGCGCTCCTGCATCCTTGGTTTTATCAAGCGAAAGCATGGTCTTTTCATGAGCCTCTTTGGGAAGATCACTGAGAAGCTCATATCCTACATGGATCGTCGGACTGTTGGACAATACTATTCCCGTCTCCGTCTCAAGCTCCTGAAGCTCGTCGTAAAGCCTGTCATATTCTATATTAGGCATGATCTCACGGTTTTCCTGATAGTAAGCCTTTGCCGCCTCGTTTAAGATCTTGACTTTTTCTTTCATTAAATCCAATTTATTATTCATAGTTCCCCCAACTTCTATTTCATCGTTGTTTTCATTGAGCAACATCTTCCTTTTATAAAGTCTCATGAGGATTACACCAGAGAATTTCCTCAATGAAAACGAACCATTTTAATTTTACTGGGTATAAAGGGTTTCGTCAAACACGTTTCGTGAAACAGGTTTCCTCAAACTGTTGACATCTTCTATTTCTATCGATAAACTATAGATTAAGCTCGAGCAGACTTCCTTACCGGCAGACCTGTTCATAAAGCACAGAATCTGCTTACAGGATGGAGATGATACCGATGGCAAGACCGACGAAATGGCGAAAAATTGAACATATCCCCACCGTCCCCTATTTTATACCGTCTGAGAAAGATTTCCCAGAGTCAGAGAAAAATATTCTCAAACTGGAGGAATTGGAAGCAATCCGCCTGAAGGATCTCCTGGGAATGGAGCAGGAAGAATGCGCGGCAAACATGGGAGTTTCCAGGCCCACCTTTCAGCGCATCTTGATTTCTGCCAGAGAAAAAGTTGCAGACAGCCTGATCAACGGCAAAACCATCTTGATCGAAGGCGGCAATTTTACGCTGAATATCTGCCCCGTCAAATGTGCAGAGTGCGGCAAGGAATGGAAAGAAATCTACGAAAACTTAGACGCGATTAAGAGCGGAGACTATGTCTGCCCCGATTGCGGATCTCAGCAGGTCTTTTGCGATCAGAGCTGCAAGGATAAGCCCTGCCGTAAAAGCTGTTGCAGACGTTATCTCTCAATTGACTGAATGCAGGTTGTTATTTCTCCGGTTTGAGTTTATTTTTATAATATCCGTCATGTAGATAAATTGCACCCAGAGGATTATGTGCCAGTACCCTGTCTTTCACAGCCATGACCGTCACCGGTGCATCAGAATACTTGATAAACAGGGAGTCATGCCCTACGCAAAGTCCCAGGATAATATTAAAATCCGTTCCTGCCTTATTCAGTAGGAACACCTGCCCGATCGGATTACACATGGGTTCGAAGCAATCCTGTTTCACTTTATGTTCTTTTGTAATTCCAAGAAATTCTTTCGGCACACCACCGTTTTTGCAGATCACCGATTCCACATCAAAAGAATGTTCTTTTAAGATCTTTGTAAGTATATTCGCTTCCTTTTTCAGCCCCATACAAAATGCCAAGCCCAATTTCTCATATCCACATCGATGAGCAAAATCGATGATCTCTTCCAGCCGTGTCTTTTTACAATAGCCCTCCGCTTCCACCAGTGCAAACTGATAGGCCAGTTTATGATTTTCTTCTATTTACTCATCTGTAACTCCTTTCCTGTGGATTCACTATTCCTATGGATTCACTGTCTGATTGTTATCACTATCGTAAGGCCATAATTGGCCTGTGTCAACCGGCTGCTGCTCAAAAGCATGAGCAGCCTGGCTGGCAAGCAACTTCTCGCAACCAAAAGAAAAGTTAGGCAATTTTGGGACACAGTTATTGACATATGTTCAATACACTACTATACTGATATTGTAATGGGCATATGTCAAGAATTTGAAGGCATTTGTCCCATTGATTCAATCAGCTAAGGAGAAGCATTATGAGTGAAAATTGTAATCAAAGCTGCGGAAGCTGCAGCGAAGACTGCGCAGACCGGAAGGATCAGCCTGCCAGCCTGCTGGAGCAGCCTCATGAATGCAGCCACATTGGAAAAGTAATCGCAGTTGTCAGCGGAAAAGGTGGAGTGGGCAAGTCCCTGGTCACCTCGATGCTTGCCGTATCCATGAATCGCCTCGGATATCGCACTGCTGTTTTAGATGCTGATATCACAGGACCTTCTGTGCCAAAAGAGTTCGGAATCAAAGAAAAAGCTGTGGCAACAGAATTAGGCATCATGCCCCTCACCACGAAAACAGGAATCGATATCATGTCCGTCAATCTGATCCTTGAGCACGAAACCGACCCGGTGATTTGGAGAGGACCCATCATATCCGGCATGGTAAAGCAGTTTTGGACTGATGTCATGTGGGGAGATGTGGATTATATGTTCATCGATATGCCTCCGGGAACAGGAGATGTTCCGCTCACCGTATTTCAGTCCTTGCCGGTGGACGGAATCATCATTGTAACTTCACCCCAGGAGCTGGTCTCGATGATCGTTTCAAAAGCCGTAAAGATGGCTGCTATGATGAATATCCCTGTCCTTGGGATCGTTGAAAATATGTCTTATCTGGAATGTCCCGACTGTCATACTCCGATCCAAATTTTCGGGAAAAGCAATCTGGAAGAAACCGCTGCAACGCATGGAATCAACCGAATTGCAAAACTTCCCCTGAATCCGGCGCTTGCAGCATTATGTGACACGGGGAGAATCGAAGATGCAGACGTCCACCATCTTCA
>JAQSXD010000457.1 GCA_029266295.1 Bacillota bacterium
AGAGTGAGTGCTCGCTCATTTTAATCTTACTATAACATTTCCATCAGAAAAGTCAATCGTTTTTGTACTTTCGTTTTACTCAGAAATTGGGATTTTCATTGAACCAGACAGAGAACCATTAGTTTTGCAGCAATGCGCTCTTAATGAATTTCATAAGCTCCTTCGCCACCAGATCATCGTCGCTAAAAATATCCTCTCCGGCATAGAGCTTGAGCCGCTCACGGTAATAGGTGCAAGCATAGGAAAACTGCAGTGTGATCAGCAGGTTGTCCAAGAAAAAGGCAAAGAGTCTTGGATCAATATCATCCCGGATCTTTTTTTCTTTTTGCGCTTGTTCCAAAAGACTGGTGTATAGGCCTGTGGTAACACTTTCGATATCCGCCACAATCTGTGAGGTAAGATCACTCCTGTTTTCCGCCGTCAGCTGGCCGTACAGCTTGGTATAAAGGACGTTGGTGCGGGAATTGACCTGAACAGCCCTGATGATTTTCTCGAGCTTGGTCAGCAGCTCGTCGTCGCCCTTCATAATTTCATCCATAACGGATTTTAAGGTTTCAACAGCGTAATGAATCACGGTTGAAAACAGAGCCTCCTTGCTGCTGAAATAGGAGTACATTGCACCAATGCTGATGCCTGAATTTTTTGCAATAATATTAATGTTTGAGCTTTCAAAACCGTGTTCTGCAAAATAATCTGTTGCCGTCTGAAGGATCTTATTTCTTTTCTCTTCCGAAATCTTTGTGAAGGATTCATTAAATAAAGGTAATTTCATGTTCGTGCTTCTCCTTGCTTTTCTACAAATATCTATTATAACTGTACCGTTCTCCAGATTTATATGTTCCATTGCCCTCAAAGGGCGAGCGGTGACTCATCGTATTGACATTATCAATATAAAACAGGAGGATGTCTTGTGTCAAGGAAATAGGGTATTGACTTCACTTCACCATATGCTATATTTAGAGAAAAAGAGCGAATGCTCACTCATTATCGAAGGCTGAACCTTCAAAGACTCCGGAAAAATAATGATAATCAAATGATAAGAAGATGATTAATAATAAGAAAAGGTAGTAGAAAGGAGACTTCAGGATGAGCGAGAAACGGGAAATTCTTTTGAAGAACGGTTATATTGTAGATGGTACAGGACAAAAGGGATGGCAGGGCTCACTTCTTATTTCAGGGGATCGCATCAAGGAACTGTCTCAAAAGGAGATCAACGGCGATTATGAGACGATAGATTGTTCGGGAAAGGTCATCGCTCCGGGGTTCATTGATGCCCACTCTCACAATGACTGGTATCTTCCGCAGGAAGAAGCGGAACTTTTTACAAATCCCTTTGTTAGACAGGGGATTACCACTTTTATTGGCGGCAACTGCGGATTCAGTGCATCCGGATTTCAAAAAAAGACAAAGTATCTTCCCGAGATTTGCAACAATCCGTTCAAGACCGATCTCAAAATCAGATGGACCTCTATGAGCGAATATTTTCGTGTTCTGAAGAAGGATGGACTGACATCAAACCTGGCTTGCCTTGCGGGACATGGGACTGCAAGAACCTCCCTCAGAGGTTATGATCCTTCAACTATGTCAAAAGAAGAAATGAAGAATCTGCTGAAGCTATTGGATGAGGCCATGGACGACGGTGCAAAGGGGGTCTCGATCGGTCTGCAGTATGAGCCCGGCATCTTTTCCGGGATGGAAGAACTGAAGGAGGTCGCCCGCCTCGTAAAAAAGCGGGATAAGATTATGACCACCCACGCCCGCGCATCTTCTTATGTTTCCGGAACGTATCCCATAAAACCTTTTGGGAAGCCTCATAATATTCTAGCGCTGAAGGATATGATCCAGCTGGCCCGAGAGACCGGTGTGCGACTTCAGTATTCTCATTTCATCTTTGTAGGAGAGAGAACCTGGAATACCTTTGAAGAATCTATGGAAATCGTTGACAAGGCCATTTCGGAGGGAATTGACTTTAAATTTGATCTTTACGCATATCCTTGTGGTGGTTCTGTTATCTCTGTCGTGCTCCCGGAATGGTTTATGGCGAAGGTTCCAAGATCCTACCGGAGCAAGGCAGATCTGGCTCGGCTCCGTCTGGAAATGACTGCGATTAAAAAGATGGTTGGGTTTGGATATGAAGATATACAGATTACATATATTGAGGATCCTGAACTGAAACAGTTCAACGGCAGGTTTATTACGGATATTGCAGGGGAACTGGGGCTGCCTCTGTTTGAAACCTTTATGCTGTTTGTTGAACGGAGCGAAGGAAAGGCCAGGGTGATACAGTATAAATTCTTTGATCAGAATATTTTGGAGGCACAGATGAAACACCCAGCCTCAATTTTCATGACAGACGCATGGATTGAGAAGACGGGTGTTCAAAATCCGGCAAGCTTTGGCTGCTTCCCGAAGTTTTTACAGCTTTCCAATGAAAATGGGATTCTTACGCTGGAAGAGGCGGTTTACAAAATGACCAAGGCAGCTGCAGACCGCTTTGAAATCAGGGACCGAGGCTTTCTGAAAAAAGGAAATGCGGCAGATATTACAGTTTTCGACTGGGCAGGGGTGCGCGATAATACCAGCCGCGCCAGGACGGATATGGCACCTTCCGGTATCGAGCACGTACTCATCAATGGAAGTTGGGCTTTACGGGATGGAGAACTTTGCACAGGAGAGCGGTCTGGAGCGATCATACGATAGGATTATTTCTTTACTTTAAGCCGTCACAAAACTGACGGCTTTTTTTAATATTAAAATACGATCTTGCATGGAGATCGCATCTGTGATACTATTTAAATAAGCAAAAGATTACTTTGTAAGCAAATGTTTAGGGGTGAGCAATGACAAATAGAGAAGAAGAACTGC
>JAQSXD010000047.1 GCA_029266295.1 Bacillota bacterium
CGTTTCGAGAATATTCTCCATATCCTTTAAAGAGTGGACAAGAAGCGGCGGCATTTTGGTGGCAATCATGACCTTTTCCCGGTATCCACCCGCCAGAACATTGCCCAGCACCGTTTCACTGCTTGGGTATATATAAGCCGTATCAAAATAATTTACACCGGCTTCAATGGCAGCTAGAATCTGTCGTTTCGTTCGTTCCTCATCAATTTTTCCGTTTAATTTCGGAAATCTCATGCACCCGTATCCCAGCACGGATATCCGATCTCCTGTTTTTCCCATTACTCTATATTGCATCACAAACTCCTTTTCTGTTGATCTTTCAATGGATGGCTATGCCTTTGATGAAACAAATTCCCTATTTCGAATCATATCCCAGATTGCATCTGTTTCCATGCATAACCGCTCTTCATCCAGGGGAACCCCTGTGAAATTATATAACTTTGCCAGAGAGAGCACCGCTCCTGACACCAGCACAAGCAGCACCTCCTGCGGCAAATCTTTCAGGGCATTCTCGGCTTGGGCTCTGCAAAACAAGCCTTTAATTGGTTCCATGATCTGCCCGCCATGTTCTTTTGTAGCCTGGGTTATCAGCGGAGAATTGGCATATTGTTCTCCAAAGGAAAGTTCATCAGGGTGCTCAATGGCATAACGAATGATGCTCTTCAGTACCTCCCGAAAACTCTCCTGCACAGATTGATCTTGTTTGAAGTTTCTCATCATCGACTCGGTCATCCGCTGCTTCACATAGAGGTAAAGTTCATTAATCAACTCTTCCTTACAGGAGAAATAACGGTAGATTGTTCCTACACCAATATTGGCTTTCTTGGCAATTTGGGACATGGGCGTTGCATGGAAACCCTGCTCTGCAATCAGAGACAAAGTTGCTTCGAGCGCGGCCTGCCTTTTATCTGTGGTGATCTCTTTCATTTTTCCCTCTCAAAACAAATGCTCAAACGGAGTGCATTCTAATTTTATCCATTCGGAATGAACGTTCATTCCCATAATAAGAAGGTATCACGTATAAAAAAAATTGTCAAGAGACCATTGATCCCCTGCGATCACTCGAGAATCTTCAGCTTCATCTTCTTATCTTTTTTCATGGAAGCCAAAGTTTCCGTCAATTCAAAGACATCCTTAAAGCCTCGCATGCGGTTATTTACTGACGCCACGGTCAATGTAATCAGCGGAAACTTCTCAATCCGATTTCGCCTGTTTGCGGTCATGATGTAGCCTTTTTTCACGTCTTCATGATTGTAATATTTTAAGACTTCTTCTTCAAACAATGAGACAATCCTTTGAAAAAAGTCCTCCTCGACATGCTCTACCACGATCACAACAAAATCATCTCCGCCAATATGTCCGATGAATTCATTACTGCATAGATTTTCCACGAGAAGATTCGCTAACAGTTTTAGTACCATATCGCCATTTTCGAAGCCGTAAACATCATTGTAGGCCTTGAAATTATCAATGTCAAAATATGCTACGCTATAAGGACCACCGTCAAACACACAGCGGTGAAGCTTCTGCTCAATGATGAGATTACCTGGCAGACCGGTGAGGGGGTTTTGATGCTTCGCGGCTGCAACCTCTATTTCCGTGGTCTTTCGCAGGAGATCTCGTATGGTCACCGTCCCGAAAAACTCACCATTCTTTGTGACCACAATAAAATCATATAATTTGTCATGCTCCCGGGACATGGCAATGGATGAGACAACATTGACGGGCGTATCGCAGTCAACAGACAGAAAATCCCGATCCATCACATGTGAGATCGGCTTATTTTGATAAAGTGCAAAACCATATTGTCCGCTGAGTTTCAGCGCAAGACGCTCTTTGGTCACAATTCCCGCTGGGATTTTATCTTTCAGGACACATAGACCGATGCAGGAAGGAGAACGACGGAATACATCAAAAACATCAGGAACCAATTCCGACGGTGATATGGTCTCTGTGACCGTGCAGAGGTTTTTAATTGGAGTGTTAAAGATGCTGCTCGTAATGGCATCGTATTTTCTGGAATTCGCATTCTTTATTTTCGCGATGATTTCTTGCCTGATTTCTTTTACAGCGCCGTCCGGCTGCTGAATATAATATCCCTGACCGTACTGGACGCCCAGTCCGATGAGCGCCTCCATTTCCTCTGCGGTTTCGATCCCCTCTGCAATCAGATGGATATTTGAAATCTTGGAAAGCTCGACCATGCCTTTTACCAGCGCCGCCTTGAGCCCATCAGAATCCACATTGCGGATCAGCTTCATATCAAGCTTGATATAGTTTGGGTTTACATCACTGATGAGATTCAAGCCGGAATAGCCTGCCCCGGCATCGTCGATGGCAATTCTGTAGTCTTGACTTTTATAATGAGATACTGTTGCGATAAAACCTTTCAGATCTTTGATAATATTCCGTTCTGTTATTTCAAAAATGATATTGCTGGGTGAGATTTGATACTGATTCAGATACTCCTTTGTCAACCCTTTCTGGAAGGTTTCATCGTGTAAAACATTTGGATTCACATTAATAAAGAGCTTTTTATCGTAGGGTGGAACCATAAACCGAAAGGCAGCTTCAAAGGCATTAGTTCTGCACAGCTGTTCCAGCTCCCACAAACAATTGTACTTCCCAGCAAGAATAAACAGTTCCTCAATGTTTTTTATATTCGTCTTACATGTAATCCTACTCAGCGCTTCATGACCCAACACCTCGCCGTCACGAAGAGATATAATGGGCTGAAAGACTGTCTTGATCTCTCTGTTACTGATAATATTGCTTAAATCCTGCGTCACGTTGTCCATGATGAGATCTCCTTTGTTTCTTCTTGTTATAGTGTAGCATAAAGGAATATCTCCAATGGAAAAGGACAGGTTAAGAATAGGTTAAATTCGTGTTAAATTCTCAGGAAACAACTCAGAAGGCAAATATCATACGGCCGATTGTAACGGATACGGTTTTTGACAGAATCCATTCATTCGTTGTAGTGTCATCATAATAGAACTGCGCGCCATTTGTGGGATCTTCTCCGCGCAGCGCTGCCTTTGCTGCTTTTATGCTGGACTCTTTTGCAGGCTTGTCAATCCAGCCATTGACCACAGGCGTAAATTGGTAATATCCTCCGATATTCTGATAGATCACTCCCTCAACGGAACCGGGCCATGCTCCGCTTTTCACTCTGTTTAGGACCACTGCACCAACAGCCACCTGGGCCTCATAGGGTTCTCCCTGCGCTTCAGCAGTAATCAGTCTTGCAAGGAGGTCAAGTTCCCGGTCTTCTGGAGCATTATCCTCTTTTTCGTTCTTATATCCAGACGCGGCATCATCAGGATTCCCTGCTGATGCGCCTGTAGTGGATTCAAGTTTCTTATCTTCAACATTGGTATTTTGATCATTAACATAGGTATTTGCTTCGTCTGCCTTTTGGGCATCCGAGTCCTCCTGCTTTAATGATGGCATCTGGGCGGTTTCTGAATTTTCTTGGGAAGTTGCTATTTTATCATCTATCGCAGCATCACTTTGATCCGAAAATTGAGATACTGTATTCTGCTTCTGTTCTTCTCTGATGGCACCGCCTCTGGATGCAGCAGATCCATCTCCTTGCTGCTCTGCAAGATAAGCGATGTACTCTTCTGACCCCAAATTCGTGAGACTGTCTGTACTGATGCTGCTTGTCAAGCCGCCCTCTTCGCTTTTTCCTTTCGCTAAGGCAGCGGCTTCCGCAGTCTCTGTTTCGGAAGAAGAAATCCAACGTTCCCGCGTTTGCGCATGGGTTTGTCCGGCATCTTCCTCCTGACCAAATAGCGTATCGGTCAGGTTTGTCCGGACTTGATCATTTACGGCTACACCAATGGAGATACACAGTACAAGCAAGCTCCCAGCAAGAAGCAGCTTTATCTTAATTGTTTTATTTTTCATGATTTCTCCTTCACGGTTTTCTTACTATTTTAATATGTTCTAAGCAGCGTTTCCATTGGTAATTCCGGGAACTATATGAAAATTACGGATGAGCAAGCTGCCTGTTTCATATGCATTATTGTATTTTGTTTGTCATCTCCAGTAACACAGCCAAACGCTCTATTAATCTTCCTTTTGAGACATCATCCAGACATCTGTATTGTGTGAGTAACGCTATTTCTTCCTCAGAGAGAGACAAATCGCAAGCGGTTTTACGATCATTTAAAGCCACGTAACCCCTAAGAAGAAAGTCAACAGAGAGATGGTAGAAGTCTGCAAGCTTGACCAACATTGTAAGATCAGGCTCATTCGATGCAGTCTCATATTTTGTATACGTAGACACACTGATTCCAAGCTGCTTTGCAACTTGTGACTGCGTTAAATTCATTGATACCCTTGCATTCCTTAGGTTCAAGTTGAATGCCATTTCTTCACCTCCCAACTTTATTTTATATTTTATGCAAATTTAATACAAACAATATGACAAAACGTCATCCTTAAGTTGACAATTCGACAAATAATGACTAAAATGGATATAATATGTGACGCATTGTCATATTAATTTACACTACGGATTACAAATTCGATTTCCTATCATACAACTAGGCATTCTGTGTTTTCTCCGGGCAAATCAGTGCAAAAAAACAATGCAGCACTGACTTCCGGCATTCTATTCTACTGAGTCAAGCGAAGCATACGCATATAATACGAATTCCCAAATAGCGGGCAAATAATCAGTTCAAAAGGGTTACATGGAGATAAAAATGAATTCGGCTAAATGCAGAAAACTTGTGGAGACATTTGTTAAAGACAATCTCATATTGATCATGCCGATTCTCTTAATCGGTTTGATTTTCATTACCTGGATCTATCACAATTCGATTGCAAAAGAAATTGGCAGCGAGCAGGAGAAAACCAGGCTTATGGCACATGATGTAGACTTGCAGATAAACAGCAGTACCCAAGCGTTAAAACAGATTGGAATCCTGCTCAGTTATTATCAATCCGACGGAAATTCAAACATTGAACTGCTCCTGAAACAATTCGTGGAAAACCAAACGGTGTTTCAATCGATCCAGCTTACAAATAAGCGGGATGATACCCAATCACCTGCCCGAATTACCCTTTCATCAGAGGAATCTGCCGTCATAATTTCTTTACCTTCGGGTGAAATGGAGCTGACTGGGATCATTGATTTTCGTACAATTTGTTCTGAAATACTAGCAAGCCAGGGTATCGGTGACGATGCCCTTAGTATTGCCCTTATACAAGAAAAAAACAGCCCCGTCATGCTAAAAGGTTTTTCTGATCTAACAAAAATGGAAAAAGACTATTACGAAGAACTCGTTTTTAAAGCGGCAAAAAGTAACGCTTCGGATGCATACTTGAAATTTCCCGGCTATGGCGGTATCGTAACCACCGTTGAGCTCGAATCCGTTCCTTGGACACTGATTCGCGTTAGGGATACGGAACGCCTTCACTACGCGGTAATCCCGCTGATCATCTTCCTACTGGCAAATTTGGTGATGATTATCCTATACCTTTCCATGAGTGTGCAGCGTTCCCTAAAGATAAAACGTACGATCGAATTAAAAGATGTCAAATTAGAGTTCTTGGAATATCACGACAGATTGACAGGGGTGGAAAACAGAGCATACCTTTATCAGAAGCTCGATTTGAAAAGCTATCTCGGATCTGCAAAAAATATGGCTTTGATCTATATCAACGTTGATAGTTTTAAGAATGTCAATGATACATTCGGCCATTCGTTCGGGGATGAACTGTTGATTAATGTTTCCGGAATACTAAACAACTGTATGAAGGATCCCTGCAAGTTGATTCATCTTGGAGGGGACGAATTTGCATGCCTGATTCCCGATCGTAGTTACAACGAAGTGTTCGACATCATACAAGATATCCGCAATCAATTTATGGATTCCATTATTTGCTGTGGCCGAAGCATCTATATATCCATCAGTATGGGTGTTAGCATGTACCCAGACCACGGAAATGCTTTTGATACGTTGTTAAGATATGCCGACATAGCACTTCATTCTGCAAAAGCTCAGGGAAAAAGTGCTTTTGCATTTTATGAACCCGCTATGAATCGTGCGATCGAGAAACGATTAAAAATAGAGCAGCACCTTCGCAGTACTCCTGAACATGATGAATTCTTTATTGTGTATCAACCTCAGGTATGCACCAGAAGCGGTTCTATCAGGGGCTTCGAGGCTCTTCTTCGATGGAACAGTGATACCTTGGGCAGCGTGGATACCGAAGAATTCATCTCTGTTGCTGAGGATACTGGAATCATCGTACCCATAGGAGAATGGGTGATTCGGGAGGCCTGCAGCCAGATCGGCCATCTCAATAGGGAGAGAAATACATGCTATACACTGGCAGTTAATGTGTCACCCATTCAATTAAAAAGCCCAGGTTATTCTTCAAATCTTAAAAAAATCCTTGAGGAAACTTCCTTTGACCCTCACCTACTTGAGATTGAAATCACTGAAAATGTCTTTATTCATCATAAGGACGGAATGATTACCGAAACATTGGAAGAGCTGCTTCGCATTGGAGTGCGTGTCGCCCTTGACGATTTTGGTACAGGATATTCCTCACTCTCTTATTTGAACAAACTGCCCATCCAAACCTTGAAGGTTGACAAAAACTTTATTAGCAATCAACGCGATCCAAAGACAAGAAGCATGCTCGAATCGATCATCATCATGGCGCATAAGCTTCACCTTTCTGTCATCGCAGAAGGCGTTGAAAAGGGAGAAGAACTCGCACTATTAAAACGACTTGACTGTGATTTTATACAGGGCTATTACTACAGCAAACCCGTACCTTTTGATGAGATATTTTCATTAATTGTACTCTGCTGCGAATGACTCTTCATCCAAATGGGAACGATTCTCTTTACGGCGATTTTGCGGAGGACATCAGCCGGGATTACCAAAGCAGCGCCACAGATTGCAAAGAAAAGTTCCTGCATTGTCAGACCCCCTGTACGGAACATACTCCCACCAAAAAAGATTAGAACAATTTGCACAACAGCAATTATGGACATGATTAGGATAAATGCCGGATTTCTGCTGAGGTATGCTGTCAAGTTGATTCTTGGCGTTCTGGCGTTAAAGCTGTTGAATAACCCGCAGAAAATAAACAGGGTAAAAAATGCGGAATAAAAACAGATCGGATTCAGGTGATAGTGATAGAACGATTTCACAAATCCAACGGACAGAAACAGCATGCAGATCGTGATGGTCAAAAGACCTTCAAATAATATCTGATTGATCATCCCTCCGTTTAAAACCGGCTCCTCTCTTGATTTGGGCGGTTCCTCCATATATTCTTCCAACGGTGGTTCTCCCGCAAAAGCAAGGCCTGCAAGCGTATCCATAATAATATTGACCCAAAGCATCTGAATCACTGTGATGGGTGTTTCAAAGCCGATAAAAGGCCCCACCAACGATACTCCGACGGCGCAGAGATTCATCGTCAGCTGGAATACGATGAACTTCTGAATACTTTTGAATATGGTCCTGCCGTATAGGATCGCCTTTGCAATGGAAGCGATGTTATTATCCATGATGACAATGTCCCCTGCCTCCTTTGCAACCTCCGTTCCGTCTCCCATCGCAAACCCCACATCTGCAAGCTTCAGCGCCGGGCTGTCGTTGATTCCATCCCCTGTCATACCAGCGACCAGACCCATTTCCTGAGCCAGTGTTACAAGCCTGCTCTTGTCGGTGGGAAGCGCTCTTGCCACAATTCGAATTCGCGATAGCACTGCCTTTACCGCTTCGTCCGACAGTTGATTAAGTTCTGCGCTGGTCATAACGTTGTAATGCTCTTCTTTATCCAACAGGCCGCAGCCTTTTCCTATTGCAACGGCCGTCTCCTTATTATCTCCAGTAACCATGACCATCTGAATGCCGGCATTGGTCACCTGTCTTACCGAATGACGGGCTTCTAATCTCAGCTCATCGCGGATTCCCACGATCCCGATTAAGATCAAATCTTCTAGGCAGTCTTTTTCCAGCGGCCATTTTTCCGATGCTGCCACAACCAGCAGCCGCACTGCCTGATTTGCCAGATCCCGACGGATTTTCTCGAGTTTCTGCAGGTTGGATAAGGGCCGGATCTTTCCCTCCTCATCATAATATCTTGTACATTTCCCAAGCAGCAGCTCAGGCGCTCCTTTGATCAAAGAAAGATCCATTGGGCCGCAGAGCCTTGCAGCAGAAAATTTATCCGTGCTGTTAAACGGGATAGAATCCAATTTAATATATTCATCCGGTTCCCGATAGATGGGCAGCACATAGTCCAATAGTGCCCGGTCCGTCATGTTGCCCCCCAGTGATTCATCACCGGCTAATACCGCGCCGGTATTAAAAAAACTGGATATCGTCATCAGATGAAACAGTTTCGAGTCTCTTCTTAACGGGTCATTGTTCTGATAGACGTTACCGTCACCGGAAATAAAGTGACTGACAGAAAGCTTCCCCTGCGTCAGCGTTCCGGTCTTGTCCGTAAACAGGATGTTCAGACTCCCGGCAGTTTCAATTCCCACCAGTTTCCGTACCAAAACATGATCCTTCATCATTCTCATGGTGTTGGAGGATAGTACCACGGTGATCATCATCGGCAATCCTTCCGGCACAGCAACCACAACGATAGTAATCGCCAGAGTTAACGCATGGAGGATATGTTCTGCCATTGCAGGAAAGCTTGTCAGCTCCCGAAGGATCAAATGAGGCATAAAATGATTATTCAAAACCACATTACTGAAAAGATCTGCCATGGCCACAAGAAGAGCTGCTATGTAACCGAGCCGGCTGATGGTGCCTGCAAGCTGTCCAAGTCTCACTTTCAGCGGGCTGTCTCGGGTTTCCTCTTGCATGGCGGCTGCCATATGGCCGTAAAACGTATTGCTGCCGACTCTTGCCACCTCCATGACGCCTTCCCCCTCGTCCACGACGCTTCCTCGGAACAATTGGTCAAAGGACAGCAAGTCCCAGTTTCTCACTGCATCAGGTACTGACGGATTATGAGACGGTAGCTTTGCCACCGCTTTGCTCTCGCCATTTAACGCAGATTGATCTACCTTGATATTTCCCGATATCAATAACCCGTCCGCAGGAATTCTCTCCCCTGCCTGAAGCAGCACGATATCCCCAACCACAACCTCGGAGATGGAAGCAGAGACAGGTTTGCCGGAGCGCAACAGTCTGCACTGAATCTGCTCAGCCTCGTCCATCAATTTGGCAAAAGCCGCTTCACTTCCGTATTCAGATAGAGTGGAAACAAAGGTAGCAAGAAAGACTGCAATGGCAATACCCACAGATTCCATCCAATTTGCATTTCGAAAAAGAAAAATCACATTCAGAGCCAATGCGGCCAAAAGAATTTTGATGATAGGATCACCAAAACTGCTCAGATATTGACTGAGAAACCCCTTTCTTTTTCTTTTCTCCAGTTCATTGCTCCCGTTGGCCCTTCTTGATTCGGCTACTTCGGAGGGAATTAATCCATTGTGTTTACTCATGGTCGACTCCTCATCATACGTTTTCTAAAATTAACCTTCATCGGGCATCATACCTTTTTCAAACCCGTGTATTAGATCATATTCAGAGGAAGTGGACAATATGTCAGAAAAACAATCAAGACCAACCTATTGAAAAAGCTAAGACCGCAGCCTTAGCCTTTTTCGATATAATTTTTAATATAATTACTGTAAATCTTTTTTGAGCTTTTCGATCTACCGCACCCTTTCGGTACGTTAATTTACCAAAATGTACGGTTTCTATTTGTGGTAAACCAGATCCGCTTCTTCAGGTTTGACCATCTTCGTCTTCTTTATGAATTTATAACCGAAGTAGCAAATCAGGAAGATAAACAGACCGAAGTAGGCGACGAGGAAGCCCATGAAGGTAAAGTCACCATAGGCATAGAACTGGCCCAAGATGATGCATACACAAAGAACAGCGGATAGAATCGGTCCAAAGGGGTACCACTTGGCTTTATATTTCAGATCCTCAATCCGATGTCCCTGCGCAATGTAAGCACGCCGGAATGCATAGTGAGACATCGCAATGGCTAGCCAGGCGATGAAACCAGTCAAGGCAGATGCGTTGAGCAGCCAGTAGTAGACTGTATTCAGCCCGTACTCAGCAGTGAGGAAGCAAAGCGCTGCAACTAGGGTGGTGAGATTCAAAGCATAGATTGGAGTTCCCCTTTTGTTGACTTTTTTAAAGATCTGAGGAGCCTTGCCCTCTTCAGCAAGAGAATATAACATTCTGGTGGAGCAATAAAGTCCTGCATTCCCGCAAGAAAGCACCGAAGTAAGGATAACCGCATTCATCAAGGAAGCTGCAATTGCAAGTCCGGCTCTTTCAAACACAAGGGTGAATGGGCTGTAGATCAGATTTTCTACACCGGTCTTTGATAAATTCGGATCGGTGTAAGGCAGCAGAAAGCCAATTAACGCTACCGCCCCGATATAAAAGATCATAATACGCCAAAAAACGCTTTTTATAGCCTTCGGTACGGTTTTTTCCGGATGCTCCGTCTCTCCGGATGCAATTCCCACAATTTCAGTCCCTTGGAATGAGAATCCTGCAAATAGGAAACAGCCCAATACCGCCAGACCACCTCCCACAAATGGTGCCTCTCCTACAGTCCAGTTACTAAAACCGGGAAATTCCCCTCCCATGATTCCCAGAATCATCAATACTCCCATAATTAGAAATACGACAACTGTAACAACTTTGATGCCGGCAAACCAAAATTCGCCTTCTCCATAGGCACGAGCAGAAAAGTAATTTAGTAAATATACAAGAACAAGAAAAATTGCACTCCAAAGGACACTATTGGCATCCGGTATCCAGAATTTAATAAGAATGCAGCTTACGACAAGTTCGACAGCAACTGTAATTGACCAGGAAAACCAATAATTCCAGCCGACGGCAAACCCAAATGCCGGGTCCACAAAACGTGTGCAGTAAGAAGAAAATGAGCCGGTGACAGGAATTTGGGTCGACATCTCACCAAGGCTAGTCATTAGAAAATAGACAAGGGCCCCTGTAATAATATAGGCTAGTAAAGCTCCACCGGGACCCGCTGCGGTAATGTTATAGCCCAATGCAACGAATAGTCCGGTACCGATTGATCCTCCCAGTCCAATCATGGTGAGGTGTCTTTGTTTTAAACTTCTTTTTAAGCTGGCTTCATTTTTAGTGTCTTCCATCAGGTAACCTCCTTTAAATCATAAAATCAGATTTACTTTTTATGGTTCCTATTCAGAAAAACTAGTTCATCTTATCAGCGGTTTTATTTCGTTATACAAACGTTGCCCTGACTGCAGCTTCATCGAGCTCGCCATCATCGAAAGCAATCTGATACCATTCACGATCCAACGCATCGCTAATCTCTTGAGACAGCGTCGGAGCCTTTGGATTCTCCAATATCTCTGATACGATTTCTCTGGCGTGGTCATAACTTGTTTTGGCCCCCCTTTCCTTCCATTTTTCGTAGTTCTGGCGGTCGATGATCGCTGAGGGCAGATAGGGTTCTTTCTTGAACCACTTTAATGTATGTCTAGTTGAAAGATAATCACCGTGAGAGCCCATCTCGGCAATCAGATCTGCGGCAAGGGTTTCTTCGGAAAAATCCATTCCCCTGGTAATCCTATGTGCCATTCCGCAGATTTCATTGTCGATGACCAGTTTTTCAAGGCTGAAGGTATTACAAAAATCCAACATACCTGGCCCTGATATAATATCAATTCCCGCCATTGCAGCCAGGATACCGCTAACCGCACTTTCCAGTCCGGCCTGAGAATCGCAGCGCTTTGCATCACTCAGGCAAGCATAGGTATGAACAGGCATTCCGTAGTATTTGCCCATCTGGGAACAAGCCCCCGCAATCATGCTGGTTTCAATTGAATTTAGAGAGGTAGTCATATTCTTCATGTCAAAAAACATAGGCGCACCGCCATAGATCATGGGATTTCCGGGGTTAATCAGTTGGGTCAGCACAATACCGCTGAGGGTCTCAACCGTATGAAGAAGAACGGAACCGGCGAGGGTAGCGGGAGATGCTGCACCAAGCAGCGGTACAGAAATGGTTTCAATGGGCATTCCATATGTGGCAGCGTCCACTAGATTACGGCAGCTGACCTCAGTCCATTTCAAAGGAGGGATGGATGTAATATCAAGAACGGCGCGCGGCTTTTTCCGAAGTTCTTCAAAGCCTCCGGCGTCAGCGGCAAGAAGTGCCCGAATGGCTTTCACTCCGTCAGCGGAGTATGCACCCGTGATGAAAGGCTTGGTGGAATGTTTCAGCAATGCATAGACTCTGAAACTATCCCCGATGTTTTTCGGTATGTCATAAGGAGTAAGGGCTGTAGCAAGCAGATCCACATGAGGCAGGGCTTCGCAGACTTTAGCAATCTTGACAAGATCCTCCGCAACGGCTTCTCTTGCTGTTTCTCCGTCAGACTCCAGCATACGAATTCCGGATGAGCCCGGGTCAAAATAAACATTCCCTTGCCCTAATACGGCGGATGGCTTTCCATCCCTGCTGTAGAGTGTAAAAGATGAGGGTGCATTTTTGACGGCAGTCTCGATCATTTGAGGAGGGATTTTCACAATTTTCGTCTGAAAGTCTACCTTTGCACCGCTTTGGGCAAAAATCTTCAAGACTTCCTCCCCTTGGAAATAGACTCCCGTATTTTCCAATAGCTCCAGGGCTTTTTCATGAATGGTGGAAATCTGATCATTTGAAAGCATTCTGAGCTGTGGCTGATCCTGGTATGAAAATTTC
Organism: Bacillota bacterium; assembly: GCA_029266295.1. Classification (GTDB taxonomy): domain Bacteria; phylum Bacillota; class Clostridia; order Peptostreptococcales; family Anaerovoracaceae; genus Anoxybacterium. Next base: position 12,784 of record JAQSXD010000047.1, read on the forward strand.
TCCATAACACCTCTCCTTATATTCTGAAAAGTCTTACAATTACTCGACTTAATCATATTCAAAAAAGATTGGTGATTATAGGAAATGTTTTTGTTGTTCTTGTAGTATTTATTGCAAAAGTGCTGGTTCCAGCTCTTTTGGAAGACAAAATTATAGCAATATTTTATTGCTTGATTACAAATTTTTGTAATCAAAAAAAATGGCAACAGCAGGCTTCCATTCAGCCTGCTGCGCCTTTTGTTGCAAAAGCATCAATAAATGCTTTGACTATGTTTGGATCAAATTGTGTTCCCGAATTTCGAAGAAGCTCACGGATGGCCTCTTCCTTTGTCAGCGGTATTTTTCTATGCGGCCGAATGGTTGTCATGGCATCGTAGCTGTCCGCCACAGCGATAATCCTGGCATAGAGATCAATTTCCAATCCCTTCAAGCCTTGGGGATATCCGAGTCCGTCAAATCGCTCATGATGCTC
>JAQSXD010000048.1 GCA_029266295.1 Bacillota bacterium
AAAAAAACTGATCGTTCTCGGTATTGACGGCATGGATCCTGTTACTGCAAGAAGAATGGTCGATGAAGGCAAGCTGCCGAATATAAAAAAATACCTTGAGCGGGGCTCTGCCAGAGCAGGTCTTGATATGCTTGGCGCCCATCCCACAATCACCCCGCCCTGCTGGACCACGCTGGCCACCGGCGCTTATCCCGGTACCCACGGCATTACATGCTATTGGCGGCAATCACCGGACAGTCTGGATGCCGTCGTCTACAATATGGATTCCCGCAACTGCAAGGCGGAACCAATTTGGAATATCACCACAGAGGCTGACATGAAAACGCTGGTCTGGCACTGGCCGGGATCGTCCTGGCCGCCCACTTCTCAAAGCCCGCAGCTTCATGTTGTTGACGGCACGCAGCCAGGGTCTGTCAATATGGGCGTTGCGCAGATGGACTGGGAAAAAATCATCTACGCATCTACAAAAACAGAATCGCTAAGCTTTATTCCTCGTACACAGAAAGCTGCCGGGGTCGGCTGCAACATCACCGATATCCATGAGGTATTGTCATCCAACAAACGTGGTCATCGCAGCAGCACCAAAAACGGTGCCAATTATGGCTTTGCTCAGGATGCCGATGATGAAATGATGGAGCTATGGTGGGGAGATGCCGCAAGAAAAGGCGGAGAGATCAGAACCTATGTAAAGGATCTGGACGATACGGAAATGATGATCGGTGCCAAAGTAGCTTATGACATGGTTTTCTCCCCCATCAAACCGGCATCGGATTGGGCGGCAGCCCCAGAGGGTGCGCTGGAATTCTCCTTCCTGATTTCTGCGGGACAGAATTCGCGATATGGCCTGATTACAAAAGATGATTCTGGAAAGTATGGAGTGGTTTCCCTTTATCGTTCCAAATCAGATGGTTCTCCCTTTGCCGTGATTCCTGCCGGTGAAATGATCACTGGAATCATTGATGATGCAACAAAAAAGGGAATTACCAAGCCGTGCTGCAGATCTTACAAAATCCTGGAGCTCAGCGCCGATGGCACAGATCTCCGCCTCTGGATCAGCAACGCCCTTGATACAACCAATAACATGCTGTGGCATCCTTCATCGGTTCATGATAAAATCCTGAAAGAAGTAGGTCATATCCCCCCGGTCAGCCTCATCGGCGGCGAAGATTCCGAACTGGTTGATCAGGTATTTGAACCCTCCTGGGACAGCTACTGCCAGTGGCAGGCCGACTGTCTGGAACACCTGATTGATACAGAAGGGTACCGTGTGGTGCTCAGCCATTTGCATAATATCGATTGCGCCGGTCATCAGATCTGGCATCTTGGAAAGACGCTGAAGCCCTGGAGCCATACCGACGAAACGGTTTATCAGGAATTGATGGAACGCTTTTATCTGCAGACAGACAAATACCTGGGCCGCTTCCTGCATTATCTTGACGAAGGTTTCACCATCCTCATCGTCTCGGATCATGGACTGCTGGTGGGCGAAAACGTTCCTCCCATTCTGGGTGAATACGGCGGGCTGAATACCGGTGTTATGGAAGAATTGGGCTATACCGTACTGAAAAAGGATCACAATGGAAACTCCGTTGACGAAGTGGATTGGGAAAAGACCCGTGCGGTTCAGATCCGAAGCAACTATATCTATATCAATCTGAAAGGCAGGGACTCCTGCGGCATCGTAGATCCGCAGGATAAGTACGGTCTGGAAGAACAGATCATATCAGATTTGTACCAGTACAGGGATCAGACCACAGGAAAACGAGTTGTAGGAATTGCACTGAGGAATAAGGATGCGGTGCTCCTTGGCACCAACGGACCGGAATGCGGCGATATTTTCTTTACCATTGAGGAGGGCTTCAACCGGCTCCACGGTGACGGACTAACCACCGCCGATGGATATTATAATACCTCTGCAGCACCGGTGTTCATTGCTGCAGGGCAGGGCATCAAAACAAATTATGTAACAGAACGAGTGATTCGTCAGGTGGATGTAACACCTACCATGTCGGTTCTCCTTGGTACAAGAATCCCCTCTCAATGCGAGGGAGCGCCCATCTATCAGATTCTGTCAGAAGAGCTGTAATATCAATACGCGGTGCAGAAGCAAACTCAAGGGTACTTTTACACCCTTGACCATAGGAAGGGTCCATTATATAATGACCGTATTTCTGATCCTAAAATAACTAAGAAAATAGAAAAGAGAATTAATATGGTAATGGATGAAAGAGAGTTGAAAAGCAGAGGCTTTTTAAAGCAAATTCAAGACCAGCGTTACTCACTGCGAATCAAAATCGTCGGAGGGCAGGTCACAGCAAAACAACTAAACAGTGTCTATCAACTGGCGAAAAAATATGGAAACGGCGCCGTGCATTTAACCGCAAGGCAAAGCATAGAAGTCCCTTTCATCAAAGAGGATGAGATCGACGCAGTACTTGCATTTCTCGCTCAGGAAAAGCTGGAGCCAGCCTCAACGGGTCCCAAAGTCCGAACAATTACAGCATGTCAAGGCAATGGGGTCTGTCAAAGCGGACTCATCGATACCGCCCTCCTCGCCAGAGAACTGGACGAGCGATTTGGAGGGAGGCCGGTTCCCCACAAATTTAAACTAGGTATCACCGGATGCCGGAACAATTGCCTGAAAGCCGAAGAAAATGATATTGGAATCAAAGGAGCCATGGTCCCTGCATGGACCGGCGGAAACTGCACTTACTGCGGGCTGTGCCAGAAGATTTGTCCTGCCGGCGCGATCCTTGTGGAACGGGCTAATAAACAGCTTTCCTTCCAAAAGGAAGATTGCCTGAACTGCGGCAGATGCATTAAGAAATGTCCTCAGAGTTCCTGGCAGGGAGAAAGCGGATTCGTCCTCTATTTCGGCGGCTTATACGGCAACCGCATCGTCATCGGCAGGCAGATTCACCCGGTAATTCACTCAAAAGAGAAATTGTTTCGGATCATTGAGTCAGCATTGCAATTGTTTGATCAGTACGGTAATAAAGGCGAACGGTTCAGCACTATGCTGGATCGCATCGGCTGGGATATTCTGAAAGAAAAGGTGCAGGGCATATAATTCGTTGCACTTCACAACTGGGATGAGGGCGTAGAACTTATCCCTCACCTTTTGGAAGCAATAACAAAGGACGGATTTGATTGGAAAATCCGTCCTTTGTTAATTTTGGTGAAGAAAACAAAACCGCTACACGGTATTCTTATCATCCTTTTTCATATTGCAGGCTTCCACCATGATCATCATGGCTGCCAGATAAACCAGCATGATCAATGGGTATAGAGAACTGCTTACGTTCCCGATGAGCAACCCGCATAGAAGCGGCGAAACCGTATTTCCCACATACGCACAGGCCATCTGCAGCCCCATCATCGACTGGGACAGTTCTTTGCCAAAGCGGTCCGGCGTTTGGTGTAGCAAGCTGGGATAAATGGGTGCACATCCCACCCCGATGAGGATAAAGCCGGTACAAACCGTCTGATAATTGAACGCGAGCCATAAAAGGACAATCCCGATGAATCCGATGCCTTGACCAAGTCGTATCATGGTCTTGTTGCTGAAGCGTACTGTCAGGAAACCGCTCAGAAATCGTCCTCCGGTTATACCAAGATAAAACAAGGAGATGGTGGATGCTGCAAGTTCGGTGGAAAGTCCCTTCTGCATCACCATATAGCTGCTTCCCCACAGCCCAGCCGTCAATTCCAAAGAGCAGTAACAGAAAAAAGCGATCAGGATATGCTTAACCCGCGGGACTGCAAGCAGTTTTCCGATACTCATGAGGGGAGCGGCTTTCTGCTCTAATTCCTGCACCTCACCCGCCCGTTTCCATAAGGGTAGAGAAAAAAACAACGCTGCAGTTAGTACGATCTGAATGATGGAAACAATACCGTAGCCATAATTCCATCCCAGTTGATTTGTCAGACAGGCTCCCATGATATAAGGTCCCAGGGTTGCACCGACACCCCAGAAGCAATGCAGCCAGCTCATATGCTTTGCTTGGTAATGGGTTGCAACAAAGTGGTTCAATGCTGCGTCCACAGAACCGGCTCCGACACCGTAGGGAACAGCCCAAAGAAAAAGTAACCAGATATTATGGGACAGAGCAAAGCCCATCAAAGCAATAGCAGTCATTCCGACGCTGATTGCAGTGAGCTTTCCCGTTCCCAGCTTTCGTAGCAACCGGGCGCAAAGCAAGCTGGAAAGAATTGTGCCTCCGGCAATGATCAGTGAAATAACTCCTGCGTAGGAAACAGGTACCGCAAGTTCCTGATGCATACTCGGCCAGGCAGACCCTAACAGTGCATCGGGTAACCCCAGGCTGATGAAAGACAGATATATGATCACAAGCAATAATTGAATCACGTAATACCTCCTGTTGTCTCCAAGGAAGCGCTGATTTACTAGTTCATTGAAATCTGAAGCTGCCAAGCGGAAAATGATTTGCCGTTCAGATATGCGCCAGTGTTAAATTCCTGCTTCCCAATTCGATATTTAAAGATTACCGCCTTTTTTGCCTTGTTACAATATGATTTTGGACTTATAATGTAAGAAAACCGACTTTAGGAGAAAAACCATGTCATTGCAGCAATGCGGATTAAATCTAAACCGGGACCGCCGGGAGCTAAAGCCTCATGGGACGCTGGAGTTTCCATGTGCTGCTTATTTTTCAGACTATGCAGATGTTTTATACGACGAATTTCCGTGGCACTGGCACGACGAAATGGAGTTCATCTATATAATCAAAGGGACACTGAAACTCCAGGTACCGGGAAAATTACTGATTGTTTCTGCAGGTGAATCTGTCTTTATCAACGCAAAAGTGCTGCACACCGGGACTTCGGAGGATCTCTGCGAGAAGCTCTCCCTTGTGTTTCACCCCGAATTGATGGGAGATGAAGCCTCTGTCTTCTCACAGAAATACGTTACCCCGCTTCGGCTGCTGCAGTCTCTCGATTGTTGCCTCTTCCATCCAGGTCAGCAGTGGATGAGCGATATCAGTGAAGATCTGCTCCATGTCTTTGAGACCATGAAAGAAGAAAAGATCGGCTATGAATTTGAGGTTCGTGAGAGCCTTTCCCGTATCTGTTTCATCATGTACCGCCAATTTCTGCCCAAACCGGAAGATCATCACGCCAAGCCGGATCAGGACCAGCTACGCATCAGAAAAATGCTGGCATTCATACACGACCATTTTGCAGAAAACATCGTACTGCCCGATATTGCCGCCTCTGTAAATATCGGCGAACGGGAATGCCTCCGCTGCTTTCAGAGAGTGATTCAGTTTTCGCCGATGCAGTACCTTCTGAAATATCGGGTGATGCAGGGGGCTTCTATGCTCCTCCGCAGCGGCACAGACAGTATCACCGATATTGCCCGTTACTGCGGCTTTGAAAACCCGAGTTACTTCACACTGATGTTCAAGCGGTACTTCAAGACCACACCGAGAGAATACAGAAAATCCTCTGGTGACGAATTGCAGGAGCCAAGCTGTAAAATAGAAAGAGGCAGAAGATGAAAATAGAAACCTTACCAGCGGAAGCTCAGGAAGAGCGAATCATCCGCTCCTCCGGCGCGCTGAACTGCGGAGGCAGATGCGTTCTGAAGCTGCACGTCAAAGGAAATACCATCGTCCGGATTTCAACAGAAGACGATATCCCAGACGGGGAAAAGACGCTCCAACTAAGGGGATGCCTGCGTTGCCGCTCCTACCGCTCCCACATGTATCATCCGGATCGAATCCAATATCCCCTTAAGAGAATCGGAAAACGAGGCGAAGGAAAATTTCAGCGGATTACGTGGGAGGAAGCGCTGGATACCATCGCAGAGAATCTCATCGCTGTTCGGGATGAATTCGGGCCGGATGGGATCTATCTGCCCTATGCCACCGGAAATCCGGGACTGACCAGCGAACGTGTATGGATGCGCCGATTGCTTGGACTCTTCGGCGGCTACCTGTCCTACTATGGCTCTTACAGTTCCGCCTGCACCCAGGCGGCAACCCCCTACACCTACGGCACCACCGCTACGGGCAACAGCAGAGAAGATATTTTAAATTCCAAGCTCATGATCCTTGTGGGTTGGAATCCCGCTGAAATGATCAGCGGCACCAACACTTCCTATTATTTAAGGAAGCTTCGGGAATCCGGAACAAAGATCATCTGCATTGATCCTATGTACTCAGCGACAGCAGCTACCCTTGCCGACCAGTGGATTCCCATCCGTCCAACCACAGACAATGCACTGTTCGACGCTATGGCCCACGTGATGGTAAGCGAAAACCTTCATGATCAGGCGTTTCTCGATCGATACTGCCTCGGTTTCGACGAAGAACACATGCCGGAGGGAATCCCTTATGGCAATTCCTATAAAAGCTATGTTCTTGGACTTGGTCCCGATGGGATTCCCAAGACGCCAGCTTGGGCTCAGGCCATCACCGGTATCCCTGCCGAAACAATCACAGCCCTAGCAAGGGAATACGCTACGGTGAAACCCGGCGCTCTGATCCAAGGACTTGGTCCCCAGCGCCATGCTTACGGAGAGCAAATCGTCCGAGGCGGAACGGTTCTGGCCGCTATAACCGGCAATGTAGGAATCAGCGGCGGCTGGGCTTCCGGCAGCGGCTACGCAGCAAGGGATCATTTTGTAGCCTCCATTCCTGCTGTCAATCCCAATCCCGCTCAGATATCCATGTTCTGTTGGCCCGACGCCATCCTCCGCGGGAAAGAGATGGGACCACAGGACAGCCTTCGGGGCGCAGACGGACTCAAATCCAACATCAAACTCATGCTGAACCTGGGAGGCAACTGCCTGATCAATCAGCATTCCGATATCAACCGTACAAAAAAAATACTGGAGGACGAGGAACTCGTCCGCTTTATTGCGGCTAGCGATCACTTCGTCACACCCAGTACAAGGTTTGCCGATATTCTTCTCCCTTCGGACAGTATGTACGAACGGGATGATATCATCAAGCCCTGGGACCCGGATGACTTCGTTCTTTTCATGAATCAGGCTGTCAAACCCCAGGGAGAATGCCGCAACGGATATGATTGGATCAGTGATCTGGCCGGAAAGCTCGGCTTGCTCGAACCGTTCACCGAGGGCAGAACACTCCCCGACTGGCACCGATACCTGGTTGATAAGACAGCGGAAAAGAATCCGGGATTTCCTGATTATGAGACGTTCAAGCAATTGGGAATTTATCGATGGGAACATGAAAAACCTTGCATTGCCTTTGAAGAACAGATTTTAGATCCGGAAAACAATCCATTTCCCACGCCCTCCGGCAAAATCGAGATCTTTTCCAAGACGCTCTGGGAAAAACAACAGAAGGACATCCCCGCGGTTCCTCAGTATCTCTCAGCCTGGGAAGGTCCGGAAGACGAACTGACCGCAGCATATCCGCTGCAATGCATCGGTCACCATACGAAGCGCAGAGTTCACTCTACCTTTGATAATTCAGAACTCATGGAAGAAGTGGAACCTCACGCAGTTTGGATCAATACGCAGGATGCGGAAGTTAGGACGATCCGGAGCGGTGATCGGGTGAAGGTTTACAACGCACGGGGAATGGTAATCCTTCCGGCTAAGGTTACCGTCAGGGTTATGCCCGGTGTCGTATCCATTCCACAAGGAGCATGGTGGACGCCCGATGAAAACGGAACAGATACGCGGGGCTGTGTCAATACGCTGACGAAATATCAGCCAACGCCTCTGGCCTTTGGAAATCCGTCTCATACTTGTCTGGTTCAAATCACAATGGAGGAAAAAGATGAGCATACAATTGAACTTTGATTTTAACGAAAAATATTGTACCGGCTGCGCAACCTGTCAGATTGCCTGCAAGGACAAAAACAATTTAAAGTCCGGAGAGTTCTTTCGAAAAGTGACCGAATATGAGGGAGGAAGTTACGGGACAGCAGGAGAAGTTATCCTTCCCGATGTGTATGCCTACTGGAGATCTGACACCTGCAAGCACTGCCATGATCCCCATTGTCTAGAAGTATGTCCTTCTGGAGCCATAACAAAAAATCCCGAGAACGGGATTGTTTTGATTCATCATGAAACGTGCACCGGATGCAGGAAATGTGAGCGATCCTGCCCGCATCATGCCATTGCGTTTCTCTCGGAACTCCGAAAGGCTGCAAAATGCGATTTCTGCAGGGATCTGCTGGCAAAGGATCAAGAACCGGCCTGTGTATCCGCCTGCCCCATGCGGGTGCTGAAGGTTCAGAAGGAGCTGCGGTAATTCAGCCTCTATGATCCGTATGATAGGGGCATTCTGCAATGTGATCATCCACAAGGCCAACTGCCTGCAGAAAAGAATAGACGATCACAGGGCCAACAAATTGAAAACCCCTTTTTTTCATATCTTTGCTGACTTGCTCTGATAAGGGCGACTGCGCCGGCATTTGCCCTTCGCTGTCCCAGCGGTTAATCACAGGTTTTCCGTCCACATAGCTCCATAAAAAAGCAGCAAAGCTTCCGAATTCCTTTTGGACCTTTTGAAAAGCAAGGGCATTGTTTCTAACCGCCCTGATTTTCATACGGTTTTTTATAATTTGGAAGTTATCTTTGATTTGATCCAATTCTTCATCGGTTAAATTGGCACAGTATTCAACATCAAAATTGCGGAAAGCGCTTTGGTATTCTTCCCTTTTATTGATGATGGTGCTCCAGGACAGCCCGGCCTGAGCCCCTTCCAAATTCAGCATTTCAAAGATGTATCCATCATCATGACTCGGCTTGCACCATTCCCTGTCATGATATTGTTTCATTAATTCATTGTTTCCCGGCCATGAGCATTCGCGCATAGAACGTCCTCCTATCTTATTCTTATCGATTCAGTATACCATACAAATATGACAGCAGTCTGTCCTGTTTATTTTCTGCACAGGGACCGTGCTTCAATCGATTATCAATTTGGCATTGTTCCTTTGATCATTCCTGTAAATTGCTGCGTTGTTCCTTCGAGCATCCCCGTAGATCCGGTTCATAAATACCGCCATGGTAACAGATGATTTGTTTTGCTCCGTAAGCCTTGATTTTATCAAGAGAGCGATTTGCTTCCTCAAGATCTAAAGTGAATTGGGGATTTGCAATGACCAGTTCGCCATTCTCAAGGGCTGCAGCGTCGCCTGTGATCAAGACCTCTTTTTTGTTCACAAAGAGAGCAATATGTCCCGGGGTATGACCCGGTGTTCCGATCACCGTACATCCTCCGCACCATGGTAGAAGATCTCCGTCCTTCACAAGCATGTCTACCGCTGCCGGCTGAACATTTCTAAGGATATTGGTAAAAACAATCCCGAACTGTTTCTGATCCTCGGGAAGATGAGGCTGCATTGCCTCCGCCTGTTCCAACCGGAGGGACTTCCTTTGCCCCGAGACATAAGGCGCCTCTTCTTCACTTGCTGCCACCTTGATTCCGGGAAATTTTTGTTTCAATGCCGCCAAGGCCCCCATGTGATCATGATCCTGATGTGTAATCATCACGTGGGTCAAATCTGCGCATCGAAGACCTTTCTTTTCCATGGCACGTTCCATCTCAGGAAGAAATCCTGTATAACCGCAATCGATCAAAACCATAGATTCAGAATCTTTTAAAACCACCGGATGGATGGCATCCTTACGATCTGCAAATTGAAAGTCAATATCTAAAATAATAATGTCACACATTGTGATCCTCCCAACATCATTCTGGACTAGCCCGTTATTCTTCTCGTCTTTTTCATATCAATTTAGTATACCATAAAAATAGGACAGCAGTCTGTCAAATCGATTGATCGCCATTGACAGAATCCATTTAGTGTAATAATAATAAACATATGTTTTAAACGATTGTTTTAAAAAGATATGCGGATTAAGGATGTGAGATTATGGAAGAAAATATGCAGGAAATCATTATGAATGCAACTTTTTTGTTGCTGGAAAAGAAAGATATGAATTCGATATCGGTACGAGAAATTGCAAAACAGGCAAATGTAAATATAGCTGCGATAAGCTACTATTTTGGGGGGAAATCTGGTTTGTTTTCGATCATGATGGAAAAATATTGGCAGGACATTACATTGCTATGTATGGAAATCATTGATAAAGAGATTATGAGTAAGGAGGAGGCTAAGGACTTTTGTCTTCGCTTTATGAAAAAGCAAATGAATTCAACGGGTATCCTTCGCTCTGAGCAGGTAATGTATCAAAATTATGAGATCGATCTGAAAACAAAAGAAAGAATCGAACTGCAGTTTCAGGCATTTACTCATCTTGTAGGAAAATGTAATCCCAATTGTAATGATGAATCGTTAAAAATTAAAGTGATCTCATTACTATCCTCATTGACCCATCCGGCATTTTGGAATGAAATTGCAGAGAAGATGGTTGGGGATAGGGAAACATTTATGCTCGCATATATCACAGAACTTGTTGAGAATTTGTAATACAAGGAGGTAACGCTATGAGAAAGCACTATATTGATAACATTCGTATTTTCTGTATTTTATTATTGATTCCGTACCACACTGCAATGATATTCAATAATTTTGGAGAGAGCTGGTATATCCATAGTCAGAACAATACATTGGCATCTTTATTCATCATTGGTGTTTATCCGTGGTGGATGTCGGTATTGTTTGCCTTGGCTGGAATGTCCACAGTGTATGCATTAAAGAAAAGAACGTCTCGTCAATATGTGAAAGAACGATTTTTAAAATTGCTGATTCCTATGTTGTCGGCAATTGTAATTTTGGTTCCCGTACAGACATATTTGGCAGACAAGTTCTTTCATAACTACCAGGGAAGCTATTTTGATCATTTTTCCATCTTTTTTTCATTAACTGATTGGAGTGGGTATGATGGTCATTTTACACCGGCGCACACCTGGTTTATTTTATTTCTGTTTATCATCTCTATGATATCATTGCCGTTGATGAGTTGGTATAACAGGAAGGAAAATAAGCGAAACTCTACTGAGATGAATATGATAAAGATACTGCCCATGTTTCTTATTATTTTACTTTGTGTCCCAATCCTTGACATAGGCGGAAAGAGTATCGGCGAATTCACAGCATGTTTTCTTTTGGGATACTTTGTCTTAGGTAAGGAGGAGGTACAGGACAGATTGGCAAAATATAGGATGCCACTTGGTATCGCATGGTTGTTATTGATTATGATTCGCTGCATTTTATATCAAGCACAACTTTCAAGTGGCTTGGTCTGGGATATGGAACAGAGAATGCTAAGCTGGATTGGCATCTTAGCAATCATTGGATTGGGTAAATATCATCTCGAGTTTCATAATAGGTTTACAAAATATTTTGTGCCTGCAGCATTTCCATTTTATTTTTTCCATCAAACAATTATAGTCATCATAGGTTACTTCATTGTGCAACAGATTCACGGAGTATTCGTGCAATACATCAGTATTGTACTGATCTCATATGCTTTAACCATCTTTATGTATGAAATTTGCAGAAGAATAACAATGACACGTTTTTTATTTGGAATCAAACCATAACATCCTTCCTCTCTGCGAATTGCACATGTCTGATCAGTGAAGCATAGACTGCACTGAAAGGAGGTGCAGCAGATGCGAAAAAAAGAATATGACCGGGCAAAAGCAGTGGCCTATGCGCATCAATGGGCTTATGGACGTAATCCCAGATACTATGATTTTGAGGAGCTTGGCGGCGATTGTACGAACTTTGCTTCCCAATGTCTGTTCGCCGGCTCTGGTGTAATGAATCCCACACCGACCTTTGGCTGGTATTATTACAGCTTAAACAGCCGGGCTCCGGCGTGGACCGGTGTGGAATTTCTGTATCGATTCCTGGTCAGAAATAAGGGCGTCGGCCCCGTCGCAGTGGAGGTAGACATCTCCGAAGTGGTCCCAGGCGATCTGGTCCAGATCTCTTTCAACGGATGGTCTTACGGTCATGACCCTGTAATTGTAGAGGTGGGCGAAGATCCTTCCCCTGCAAATGTACTTGTAGCTGCCCATACATATGACGTAGACTATAATCCCATTGAAAATTATGAATATCAGAAATTGCGCTTTCTCCACATTACGCATGTCAACGTATGGTAACCGTTATATAACACAGCAGCGGGAACAATTGTCCGGCTGCTGTGTTTTTATGGCTGCATCCCAAGACTGCAGCGCTGTGTTCTATGATACTGCGGCCTCAAACTGGCTGTTGTAGAGTTCTGCGTAGAAACCGCCCTTTTCAAGAAGTTCCTTATGGTTTCCGCTTTCAATGATATCGCCGTCCTTCATGACCAGAATCAGATCGGCATTTTTTATGGTAGAAAGTCTATGGGCAATGACGAATGAAGTTCTTCCTTTGGTCAGCTGATCCATTGCTTTTTGAACCATTCGTTCCGTTCTGGTATCAACTGAACTGGTCGCTTCATCCAGGATGAGCAGCGGCGCGTTCTGTATCATGGCCCGGGCGATAGTGATCAACTGCTTTTGTCCCTCGGACAAGCTCGCTTTGTCGTTCAGAACGGTATCGTAGCCATCTGGAAGCGTTTTGATAAAGTGATGGAGCCCAACGTTCTTGCAGGCTGCGGCCACTTCCTCTGCTGTAACGCCCTCCTTGCTGTAAACAATATTTTCCCGAATGGTTCCTTCAAAGAGCCATGTGTCCTGGAGAACCATGCTGAACTGTTCATGGACGTTCGCTCTCGGAACCTGGCTGATGGGCGTTCCGTCCAGAAGGATTTCACCGGAATCCAGATCATAAAAACGCATCAGGAGATTTACAATGGTCGTTTTGCCCGCACCGGTTGGCCCCACGATGGCAACCTTTTCTCCTGCCTTGATTTTGGTGGAAAAATTATGGATAATGGTTTTTTCGGGCACATAGCCGAATTTCACATTTCTAAATTCTACATCACCCTGGATGGATTTGAGCCCTTTGCTCTTTTCGATATCGATTCCTTTGCTCTTTTCGATTTCTTCACTCAGTTCCTCTTCGCTCAGGAACTCAAAGACACGTTCACCGGCGGCTGCGGTTCTCTGCAGATTGTTCAGTGACTGCGCCACCTGCGACAAAGGCTGGGTAAACAGCCGGATATAGAGCATGAAGGCCACGATGACACCAAATGAGATGACGCCCTTTACGGCCAGTACCGCACCCACAACACAGACTGCAACATAACCGAAATTTCCCACAAAGCCCATGAGCGGCATCATCAACCCAGATAAAA
>JAQSXD010000049.1 GCA_029266295.1 Bacillota bacterium
GGTAGCCTGCAAGATGGAAAATCAGGTGGCTCTCGGCTCAAACCGGATCACCGTACGGGAAGTGGGCCCAACGGGCACTTATCCGGATATTCAGATGTACTTTTTGCCATCCATGTGTCAGCAGTGCGCAGATCCCACCTGTGTGAATGTCTGTCCTACCGGCGCCTGCTATAAAAACAGCAGCGACGGTGTTGTTCTCATCAATCAGGATCAGTGCATCGGATGTCTTAGCTGTAAAAATGCCTGTCCTTACGAATTGAATACCTACAAGAAAGAGCATCGAGTCATGGATAAGTGTACCCTGTGCCTCCATCAAAGAGAAGAAGGAGAAAAACCTGCCTGCGTAAAAAATTGCTCCGGACGCGCTTTAATGTTCGGAGATATCAATGACCCCGAAAGCGAGATATCCGTCAAGCTGAGAGAAGCAGGAAGCGAAAATGTGCATAGCCTCAGGGACTTCGGCAACGGTCCCTCAGTTCGTTATATCCTGCTAAAGGCCAAATGGCACGACGTACTTCCTCAGGAATGCAGTCATCTGAAAAGCAGGCATGAGCGGAAGGAAAAGAAGGATGGTGAACGATAAATGAATGCAAGATCATTTTATTTAGACCTCATGGAAAACAGAGAAAAGCTGTACCGCTTTCTCAGCAGCATCTATCAAAAGGAAGTTGATCGTGCGCTTCTTACGCAAATGAAGGCCATGACGTTCCCCTCCGAAGCAGAAGCGCCTTCCCTCACGGAAGGCTACCGGATGCTCAAAGATTATCTGGATCAGATTGACGAACGAAAGGCTCGCATTCCCGAGGATGAGGTAACCGATCTGGCTGCAGACTATGCAAAGATTTTTCTGGCTGCGGGAATCTCTCAGGGCTCAGCGGCATTCCCCTATGAATCGGTGTACACCAGTCCTGAAAGAATCATCATGCAGGATGCATGGGAAACCGTGCGAAAGCTTTACGAGTCTGTCGGACTTATTAAGAACGTCGAAACTTCTGGGCTTTTTGAGGACCACATCGCACTTGAGCTTGAATTTATGGCGTTTTTATGCGAGGAATCCCACCGCGACCCGGACTGCAGTGACTGGCTGATCAAACAGCGTGAATTTCTGCGGGATCATCTCCTGAATTGGGTTCCATCCTTTACTGCCGATGTGAATCAATACGCTGACACTGCCTTTTACAAGGGCATCGCAAAGATCACCGAAGGCTTCCTCCGGTTTGACAAAGAGATCCTAGCGGGCATCAGTGCTCCATTTGATGAAGAAAGAATAGAGAACCAAAATGAAGTGGGTGAAACTGCTTTTTCCCTGAACCCGGAAAACATGGATCAAATCCTTCAGGAGCTGAAAAAGGAATACAGGATCTTCGCACCGAAACGCTACGAAAAGCGCGGTGCGAAAAGCAGTTCGGATTTGATTCGCTACGGGGAAATCAATTCGGTGCAGGAAATCGTCCATGAGAGTCAATCGGATTTTTCACCGAAGGAAATCTACTATCCCATCACCCAGACGATGATCCGATTCCAGGAAAATCAGAGCATCGAAGAACCTTCTGCTGATTCCAGAGGTGTTTTGATCTTTGCCCGTCCCTGCGACATCAACGGAATCAAACGGCTGGACAACATCTTTCTGGAAAACGGCGGCCATGGTGACATCTACTATGAGCGGCTGCGGGATAAGGTTCGATTTATCATGATGGAATGCGGCGGCGGCTGGGACGACTGCTTCTGTGTTTCCATGGGAACAAATAAAACCGAGGATTACAGTATGGCAATCAGATTTGATCAGAAGAATCTCCTTGTTTCTGTAAAGGATCAAGCCTTTGATCCCTATTTTTCAGGAGAAAAATCCAACGAATTTACGGACGAAAATACGAAGGTTACCCCTGAGAACGTGGATTTTACACCTCAGTTTGTCACCTCGAATAAGAAGAAGGTTCGGCTACCCAAAATCCAGAATCGCCAGCAGCTGAAAAAGGCAAGCGATCTGGAATTCTGGAAGGAATTCGACGAACAATGTATTGGCTGCGGCGGCTGCAGTGCTGTCTGCGGAACCTGCAGCTGTTTCGATACCGTTGACATCATCTACGATGAAACCAGCTCTGATGGCGAACGGCGCAGGGTCTGGTCCTCCTGTATGCTGGATACCTACACCATGACAGCCGGAGGCAGCCGATTCCGGAAAACGCCGGGAGCCAACATGAGGTTTAAAACCCTTCACAAGGTGTACGATTACAACCTCCGTTTCGGAGACGAAGAGCACATGTGCGTAGGCTGCGGACGATGTGATCGGAGATGTCCAAAAGAAATCTCCTTTTTTGATATCATCTGCAGGTTGTCAGAAGAACTAGAATACCGGAACAGGAAGGTGGAACGATGATGAAGAATATTATGATGCCGGAGCCTCATGAAATTTTGAGCGTACTGAAAGAAACACAGGCAGAATATACCTTCCGGGTGGCTTGTGATTCGAAACCCCTGCATGGACAATTTTTCATGCTCTCCATACCGAAAATTGGAGAAGCACCCATATCCGTCAGCGGAAAAGGTCCGGGCTATGTTGAATTCACCATCCGCAAGGTGGGAAGGCTCACCGAAGGAGTCTTCGGGCTTAAAGCCGGTGACACCATGTTTATGAGAGGACCCTACGGAAACGCATTTCCTGTGGAGCAGTTCGAGAATAAGAATCTGCTCGTCATCACCGGAGGAACGGGACTGGCTCCGGTCAGAACGCTGATCAATCATTTTTATGACCATCCCGAAATCTGCAAATCTGTTTATCTGATTTCAGGCTTTAAGGATGTGGACGCCGTGCTGTTTACCGATGATATCCGCCGGTTCAAGGATAAGTTCCATATGACTGCAACGCTGGACAATACTGCAGCACCAGGGTTTGAAACCGGCCTTGTCACAGAGCATATCAAGAAAATTCCCTTTCCATCCTTTGACGACTTCAATGTCGTTGTTGTGGGACCCCCTGTCATGATGCATTTTGCTGCAAGAGAGCTGATTGCAAACGGAGTGGATGAATCAAAAATATGGGTATCCTTTGAAAGAAAGATGTCCTGTGCCGTTGGCAAATGCGGGCACTGCAAAATCAATGAGACCTACGTTTGCCTGGAAGGCCCCGTATTTAACTATGTCAAAGCAAAAGAGCTGCTGGACTAATGCGGCTATATAAGTTCAATAAGATTATTCTCAGTTTAAGATTTGCCGTAGGATTTTTTAGTCTTACGGCTTTTCTCTTTCCTAAGTATATTTCCCTGAAAGGATTTCCTGCTCCAGCTTGACGGGAAGCATTATACCTGACTGGATGGGCTGATTCAAAAGCTTGATATCAGCGTTTATCGCAATTCGGTTGTCCCCGGCATGAACCCATGATAAAATAGGATATACTAATACGAAAGGCGGTATTGACCGCCAGACATGAGGAGAAACCATGCTTTTATCTGCAGAACATATATTTAAAAATTACGGCACCAAACAGCTGTTAAACGATGTATCCTTCTATTTGAACGAACGGGATAAGGTTGGCATCGTGGGAATCAACGGTACGGGAAAAAGTACCCTGCTGAAAATCCTGGCCGGTGTGGAGCAGCCTGACGATGGTGCTATTTCCCGCAACCCCAATTTACAAATATCGTTCCTTTCCCAGAACCCATCCATGAATGACGATTTCTCCATATTAGAACAGGTTTTTTCGGAATTCTCCTCCCAATTTCGGGAACTCCATGAATTTGAAGTGAAGGCAATGCTGACGAAGCTTGGCATTACGGATTACGAAGCAAAAATCGCCACTCTTTCCGGCGGCCAGAAAAAGCGCGTGGCCTTGTCATCGGCGTTGATTCACCCCTCGGATATTCTGATCCTGGACGAGCCCACCAACCATCTGGATAGCGACATGGTCATCTGGCTGGAGCAATATCTGAGTCGTTATTCCGGCTGCCTTGTCATGATCACCCATGACCGATACTTTCTGGAACGGGTGGTCAATCGCATAACAGAACTGTCTCAGGGCAGTCTGTATACCTACGAGGCAAATTACTCAAAATTTCTGGAACTGAAAGCCCAGCGCTTTGAAATGGATCAGGCCAGCGAGCGAAAGCGGCAGGCCATCCTAAAGAAGGAATACCAATGGATCATGCGGGGAGCAAGAGCCCGGAGCACCAAGAGTAAGGGGCGAATCGACCGATACGAATCCTTGAAAGATCAGAGTGCTCCCGTATCAGAAAATGCAGTGCAGATGGCTGCTTTATCCAGCCGTCTGGGGAAGAAGCTCATTGAACTTCAGGAGATTACAAAAACATTCGATGGCCGCACTGTCATTGACCGATTTTCCTATCAGATTCAAAGGAATGACCGAATCGGAATCGTAGGAAAAAACGGTGCTGGCAAGTCAACCCTGCTGAATATCATTACAGGAAAGCTGCAGCCGGATGCAGGCTCCGTTGAAGTCGGTTCCACCGTTAAGCTTGGCTACTTCTCTCAGGAAGGCCGGGAACTGGATTCGGGCCAGAGAGTCTTTGATTTTATCAGCGAAATTGCTGGAGAGGTCAAAACTTCAGAAGGAACGCTATCGGCTTCTCAGATGCTGGAACGGTTTCTCTTCCCACCGGATCTGCAATATTCCGTCATAGGAAAGCTAAGCGGAGGAGAACGAAGGAGACTCTATCTCCTGGGCATTCTCATCGCTGCGCCAAACATCCTGCTGCTGGACGAGCCAACCAACGATCTGGACATTGAAACGCTGTCCATTCTGGAGGATTACTTGGAAACTTTCCCTGGGGCAGTCATCGCCGTTTCCCATGACCGCTATTTTCTAGACAAGGTTTCCACGTCGATCTTTGATGTGACCGGAGACGGGCGAATTGAACGGTATGCGGGAAATTACTCCGACTATTCGGAAAAGGCAGCTGCAGAAAAAAAGGCAACAGATAAGCAAGCAGCGGAAAAACAAGATTCGGGTAAAAAGAATCTATCCGTTTCAGCTGACTCCGGCTCCTCAGATTCTGACAACCACGGGCAGTCCACTGACTCCGGTTCCTCTCAAAGACCCAAGAAGGTGAAGTTCTCATTTAAAGAGCAGCATGAGTTTCAAACAATTGACGAAGATATCGCCGCACTGGAGGCAAAAATCGCTGAACGCGGGAACGCCGCAGCAGAAGTTTCCAGCGACTATGAAAAGCTTCAGGTGGTAATGGAGGAGATAAAAGGTCTGGAAGCGGAGCTGGAAGAGAAAACGGAGCGATGGCTCTATTTGAATGAGCTTGCCGAAAAAATAAAAGAGCAGGGGTAGTCCTGCAACAGAAAGGGTATTTTTAATGAAACTATTAATCGATGCCGACGGCTGTCCCGTGGTGGACATCGCCGTTGGAATTGCAAAGAAACATAGACTTGAATGCCTCATCCTGTGTGATACATCCCATGTCTTTGAAAAGGAAGGAGCCTCTACGCTGATCTTTTCAAAAGGAGCTGACAGCGTGGATTTTGCTTTGGTCAATATCGCTTCTTCCGGGGATATCGTCATTACACAGGACTACGGCCTTGCCGCCATGTGCTTGTCGAAGCAGGCTTTGGTGCTGAATCAGGACGGTAAGGAGTACACGGTCGAAAATATTGATGGGCTTCTCAGTTTCCGTCATACTGCAAAAAAAATCCGAAATGCAGGCGGTAGGCTCAAGGGGCCGTCAAAGCGCACTCCTGCTCAGGATGAAGCATTCAAGGCAGCTCTGAACCGCCTCTTAGCAGGTACGCTGACATAAAACCGGCTGTCCCAGCCTCCGCCCTCATCCCCCAATCTCTGCCATAGTCTGTGTGATCTTTCTGGTCCGTTCCGCTACGTTATCCCCCGTTATTTTATTCCCTAGATCTTTTGATAATCTCATTTCCCTGACGATCTTTCCATCTCTCATAAAAAGTACCCGTTCTGTCTGGGCTGCAACTTTTGCATCGTGGGTGACAAGCAACACCGCCGTTCCCTCCCTGTTGATTTGTGTAAAAAGATCCATAATCTCCTGTGATGATTTGGAGTTCAATGCTCCCGTTGGTTCGTCACCGAAAATAACCACAGGGTCGTTCATCAATGCCCGGCAGATGCCTGCCCTCTGAAGCTGACCGCCAGACACCTGCGTCATACCCCTTTCTTCAAGTTCCTCAATCCCTGTTTTCTTCATCAAGGCCCTGGCCTTCTCCTTGATTCCTGCTGCATTTTTCCCATTGTCCCGAAACGCCGGAAGTAGGATATTATCAAGCAGATTGAGATTTTTCAGCATGGCAGGCTGCTGAAAAACAAACCCCATCTTTCTTCTCAGCAAATCGGCAAACTCCTTTTCTTTGAGCCCGGACAGTTCCTGCCCTTCAAAGGTTACGCTGCCGCTGTCGATTCCGTCCATTCCGCTCAGTGCAAACAGCAGCGTCGATTTGCCGCAGCCGGAGGGCCCCATTACCGCCAGGAACTCTCCCTGGCCCACCGTAATGGATACACCATCCAATACATTTCGTTTTTCCTGCCCCTCGCCATAGGCTTTGATGATATTTTTCGCGATGATAATCTGCTTCATAAACATTACTCCTTGATATGATCCGATATTCTAATGCTCCCTGCCCTAGCGGTACCTGCCGACGCCGCCAGGATCACCGTCCCAAATAGAACAAGCGGACAGAATAGATACGAAAAGATGGGATCAACAATAAATTGAAAGGATGCTGCACCAAAAGAAGAAATAACTGATCCCGCCAGCATTTCTCCCAAAGTATTTGCCAGGAAAACCCCCAGCAGGACTCCTGCCGCCAGTACGAAGATCACTCTTGCCAGATACTGGTGACGGATATCCGAATTATGAAATCCCGTTGCCTTCATCACAGCAATGGAATACCGATCCTTTGCCACAAGCATTTGCATAAACAACAGGGTCACTAGCCCTGTAACCAGAATCGCCACACCTGCTGCAACGACAGATGCTTTTTCCACGGCAGCTATGGTGGCGCCAAAGGTTTCGGAAACAAATTCATCCACACCGGTAACCTTAACATCTGCAAACAATGCTCTGTACTCTGAAACTTTGCGATCTGCATTTCGCTCGTCGCTTAGGGATGCGTAGATCACGCACCAAATTTCCTCTGCTGAGGAATTGCTGAAAACAGCCTTCGCTGTTTTTCCGCCGTTTGTTATGTCAGAATAAATCCCGCATATGGTAAAGTGCTTTTCTTTCCCATCAATGATCACAGCGAGGGAATCGCCCGTGCGCTTGCTCAGCTCATCGGCATTCAGAACGGAAATGGCCAGCTCGTCATCCGTTTTAGGTCCTCGTCCCTGCGTATAGTTCACCGAAAAAACGGAATGATCTCCCAGCTCGATTTTCAACCGTTCTTTATTGTCAGTATCCGTTATCACTTCAAAGACTTTGGTTGTGAGAACAACGTATCTGTCAATCTCATCATCGCTTTCCATGGTTTTTGCAATCGCTTCCGCCCGCTCTCCAAGCCCGCCTTCGCTGCCATACCCGGACTTCTGCAGATCCATTCGGATGGAACACTGGCCAATTCCCATATAGGAAGTGAACGCGGGAGACGCAACGGTATTGTACAAATTCCGGGGCACCAGCATGATAAATACAGCTAAAATGAAGATCACCAGCATGGTAGTATAAAGACCCATCCGTGAAAGAACATCCTTAACGCCCAAAAGCACGTTGATGTTGACCCGCCTGTTTCTGCTGAGGCGAAATCCCTTTGACCCCTTCCCCTTTGCCTGTGTATTTCCAAAACGAATTGCCTCTGACGGCGAAATCTTCCGAAAGCGGTTCAGCACCCCGTTGACATATACCGTAACGGCAAGAAAAATCAGCAGAGCTCCTACTGCGCCCAGCATCGGAGCCGCATACCCGTATTGGCTTTCCCCCAAGGTTTTCCGGATGTTTTCAATGAGACGATCCTGGAATACAAGCGACAGAACGTAGCCCAAGCCGGAGCCCATTGCTGCAAGCACGGCATAGTTCGATAAATAGATTTTTTTCATATCGGAGAGCCGGAGACCGATGGCCTTCATTACACCGATTTCCCGGTAATCATCCTCTATTTTTGCAAGAAGCGTAAGCCTTATACATAAAAACGCAATGGCCACCGTCAGCACACTGATCAGCAGGATGACTGCAATCATCAGCCCGTCAGAAACAGCATTCAAGGTTACAAATAACGGATAGGTCAACGTCGGCCCATTTGCTTCCAGACCCGCTTCCGCATATGCGGCTTCAAATAAAGAAAGTGCTTCCCTGTTTTTCAATTTGAATTCAATTAAATATTCTATGGTTCCAAAGGGCTTCAGTTCTTCATAGTCATTTGGTCTTACGAGAAACCGTTTGGAAGAGGCCAGCAGGGAATTCATCTGAGAATCCCTCAGAAATCCCGCTACGGTAAACTCCTTCCCGCAAATCAATGCCGCATCACCAGCTTCAATGCCCTCTTTCCGGTAGCTTATGGGAACATAAACCTCCCCATCAAGGGGATTGATTCGCTTTCCATCCAGATCGAGCAGATAATCAAAAGTCTCGTTTTGTATTGAAAACCCATTATCCTGCACATTACCCTGCAAAGGTCTCCCGTTAAAAAGAATCTGGTTGTTTTCAACATTCAGGAATTCCGCCAGCTGGTATGCTTCTACCGCCGCATTTTCTTCGGCAAAGGCCTCCAGCCGTTCCTCGTTCACCGATCCCGAATGCATCTGCAGAAAATCCGGGGTCTTTGACTGCGTCATCAGAGTATCGATGGCCCCTGTCAAATGAATGATCAGGATCGCCGCAAGAGAAACCAGCATGGCCGCTGCGGTAATGAAAAGCATGGTTGTCAGAGTAACCACTTTGCTTCTTGCCATATCATTTCGGATCATTCTGTAATACATAAGGCTCGCCTCCAGTTTCAAGGACTCTAATGGATTTTATGCGTAGCAGTATGATAGCAGACAAGCTCAAAAGAAGCCCCGCCATCAGGATGAGAAAACCGGTTCCTCTGCCGGTTCCAGTTCCTATAATCACGCCTACACTGCCGGATAGTCCGCCGCCTTTGACTAGCAAAGGAGTGAAAACGTGATCCGCCAGAATGCCCGACACTGCATAAGCTGCCACATAGCCCAGCTGTGAAATCACGCCGATGAGTGCCCAAGCCCTTCCCTGCAGCTCATTGCTGATATTGGTCCGTATCAGATAGTCAAGGCTAGTATTGGCTACAGGCAGCATGGAAAAAAAGAAAAAACCTGCGGCGCAAACAAAAACGATGTTTTCTCTCAGCCCGAAGAATGCCATAAATATTCCCGCTCCAAACAGTGACGCACAAAGCTTATTCACAAAATTGTGTCTCATAGGAATGATCCCCACAAGTACGCTGGTGATCAGCATTCCGCAGGCCGAAAGGGTTAAAGTTGTTCCTAAGGCTGAACTGTCTGCAAAAGCAAGAATCATCGGTGTGGAAAGGGTCTGTATGAAACCGAGAAAAAATGTAATCACCGATCCCATGATAACAAGAACCAAAACACCTCTGTTGCCTGCTACGGCACGCCAGCCCTCCCGAAAATCGTCCCTCATGGAACCGGACGCCGATACACTCTCCCCGTGTAAGGGCGCCGATACTTGCTCCAAGTTTGAGGATGCTGATCCTCTCTCCCTTTTTGATGCAAGGCTTCGTCTCACAAACAGGATCGCGCTGGCAGTCACAAAGAAGGTGCAAATATCGATGACCAAAAGCAGCTTAATATCGAATGCTCTCAGAAGATAGCCGGCAAGAATGGGAGAGATTAAATACTTTGAAGATCCGGCGGCCTGCACAAGCCCGCTTGCCTTGGTATAATCCTCCCGGGATAATAAATCTGTAATCGATGCTCTGTAGGCAGGCTCCAAAAGCGATGAAAACACCGAACTGATGGTAACGCCTATGCAGATCTGCCAGAGCTGTGTATTCCTCAGGAGCATGCAGATCAAAATAAACAGGATTCCCAGCGCAGAGAGGCTGTCGCCAAGAAGCATCAGGAGCCTGCGATCATACCGGTCTGCAAGAACTCCTGCCACCGGACTCAGCAGCAGTGAGGGTAGGAAGGCGAGCAAAGATACAAGCGCCAGCCCCGAGACCTTTCCTGTCACCTGATACACATAAACACCAAGGCCAAAAGAGGTGAGGCCGCTTCCGATGAGAGAAATCAGTTCACCGGTCCACAGAATAAGAAATATTGAAAAAGGGCTTCGCTTCTTTTCAATCACTTGGTTCATTTGGAGCCACCGCTCTGTTGCTCATTTCCCCTGTGTTTTCTTTCTGCGGTCCCTTCTTCCTCCAAGCTGCCGCCGATGGTCTGCTCGATATAGGACAGGCTTCCCGGTTCCGCTCCAAGAAGCCGCTCCAGATTGAAAGAAAATGCTTTGATTCGTCCTCGCAGCTCCTCCTCCGTCATTCTGACCATGTCTGCATCAAAGACTGTGTTGGCATAAACAACAATCATTTCCATACAGGCTTCAGGGTAAGGCGTATTAAAAATTCCCTTTTCGATCCCCTCCCGAATAATGCCGGATAGTATGGGTACGACCTCTCTGAAAATCATCTTCTGTAATTTTTGGTGCATGAGGGCATTCTGCGGCTTATGAATGTGTTCCATAATTTCTCTTCCGCTTTCCCCACTGATATTCAATGCGCTTACTACGCCCAGAATTCGACTGGCTATCGGCAGGTCTTTGTCAGCTGCTATCTCCTTTGCTGCTGCCATAAGCCGGAGATTGTACCGCTCAATCAGCGCGTCCATAATATCCTCTTTGGATTTGAAGTGATAATACAGGGTGCCTCTGGCAATTCCCACCTTCTCCAGAATATCTCCGGTGCTGGTTCCGTCAAATCCTTTTCCGGAAAAAAGCTCATCCGCCGCATCCAGGATTTCATTTCTTCGCTCTTCCGCTTCCTTTACAATTCTCATCTGATTCCCCTCACATAGTATAAAAGTTCCCACCCAACAGGATGTTTATTCCAATTTTATAAATAGCCGACCGACTGTCGGTCAATAAATAGATTATCGCAATCCATCCGGAATGTCAATGGTAAATCTTTTTTATCCACCTTAGAATTTCCGAACTTAGAATTCAGAAAAATCGCCTATCTACAATAAAAGGTGAGACCCTATCCATCAGGGATAGAGTCTCGATTCCTTAGTATTCGCTGGGCATCTCACCGAGTTCTGCCATGGAAAATACGGGTCCATCTATGCATACATACCGGTGTCCGATGTTACATTTACCACACTTGCCTACACCGCAGGTCATACGCATTTCAAGGGTGGTATAAATTCGCTCCGGCGGCAATCCGTACTGAACAAAGGCATTGGAAAGCGCCTTGATCATGGGCGGAGGACCGCAGAGAACCGCCGTCGTCTTTTCCAGGTCAAAGGGAATCTTTTCAATCAGAGTATGGGGAAAGCCCACGAACTGATTCCAACCTTCCGCCGGGCTGTCGATGGTCTGATAAAATTCCGTATCCGGCATTTGGGCCCATTTTTCAAAATCATAGGAAAAGATGAAGTCCCCGGGTGTCCTGGCTGCCATAAGCATTTTGATTTTGCCATACCGATCCCGATAAGCAGGATCAAAGACATAATCGATCATCGGTCTCAGAGGAGCGAGGCCAAGGCCTCCTGTCACATAAAACAGATCGCTGCCCTCCATCTTTTCAAGGGGAAAAGAATTACCGAAGGGCCCTCTGATCCAAACGGTGCTGCCCTCACTGAGCATATGGATGTTTTCAGTGACATAGCCTGTTCGCTTGACGGTCAGTTCCATATGATCCTTGATCAGAGGGCTTGAGGCAAACCCGAAGGTACACTCTCCAATCCCTGCCACGCTGAATTCAACAAACTGGCCGGGTCTGTAATCAAAAGGTTCATCAAGCTTCAGCCGAAAAGTCTTCACATCCTGCGTCTCTGATTTTGTCTCCTGAATCACTTCCATGATCACGGCACGGGACGGAAGATATGGATTTTGTAAGCTCATACAGGCACCTCCCCTTTTGTCTCTAATCGACTCCTGATGTCCGCAACCGTGTTTCTGATATTGAGCCCACCGGGACAGGAGCGGATGCAGCGCCCGCATCCGGTGCAGGCAATGCATCCATAATTTTCAGGGATATACAGATATTTATGAAGTACCCGCTGACGAAACCGCTCATATTTCTTGGTTCTTGGATTATGCCCTCCTGCATGGAGTGTAAATTTGGGATACATGCAGCTGTCCCAGACTCTCGTGCGGGTAACGATTCCGTTTTTCTCCGAATCACGAAGGTTGAAGCAGTGACAGGTGGGACAAATGAAGGTACAGGTACCGCAGCCGATACAGCCTTCTGCATATTTCTCCCATGGCATGGCGTTGAAGACCTCCCCTTCTGTGGTATTGAGTACCAAAGACTCCGCTCCATGTGAAGCAGGTTCCGCTCCATGTGAAGCAGGTTCCGTCCCAGGCGAAACCGGATTTGACAATGCCGCAGCGGTTCCCGAAAACAGGTCGATCCCTTTTTCTGTCAGAGGTTTATAAACAGCTCCGTCGTGCTGCAGCGTAAGAAAACCGTCACAGTCCACAGAAAAAGCTGGATTGAGCCCTCTTTCCTCACAGAAGCACCCTGCTTTCTTTTCCCGGCAGTTCATTCCGACGATGGTGAGAAACTCCCTTCTATTGTTGTAAAAACTGTCCTTGAAACGCCCCTGCTCTCCGGTAAACACCTCGTCAAGAACGTTCATTGCAGCGACATCACAGGGCTTTGCTCCCACAAGCAGCACCGGTTTGATCACCTGCGCCTCTTCCACTCGATTCTCCAGAAAGCGCATCACATCTTCCGCTCTCGGGAAGACAATCTCTTTGGGTGATTTATAGGGAAGGCCATCGTCAAGAACGATGTCACTCACATCTTTTACTTCATCATATACCAGTTTGTTATCCGCCATGACCGGAGCAACGACAGTAAACTTCTGCAAGAGGTCATCCAAAGCGGCGCTCAGCTGATTCCCAGTCATGACATGTGAAGAACCAAAGCTAGAGAGCATTTCATATCCCGACAATGCAGTCACCTCCTAAAAAAGCCACCTGGGGATCATCTGCCTCGTACCGGTTCATGACCGGCGTGGCTTCCGGATCGACTCCTGCTTTAAAA
>JAQSXD010000458.1 GCA_029266295.1 Bacillota bacterium
AGCTCAGCAGTAATTTTACTTTGATATTCCAGGACCTTTTCAATGGAACCGCCGTATTTTCGTTTCAAAGCATCAAGAACATTAAGTCTCTTAATGGTCTCCTCAAGCAATTCGGGTGAAAAGGAGATTCCGTCACGGTACTTTCTGATTTCGCCGGTCAGATCTTCTAATTTGTAGTAAACATCGGATAGCTCTTCAGAAAATGCATGAATATCAGATGAGAAACTGCCGATTTCTTGTATCAGATGAAGGCTTTTCCCCAGACCTTCCAAGGAGGACGGACTTGACGCATAGAGAAGATCATACGCACTGGACAGGTTCTGATATATTTTTTCACTGTTCTGAAGTAGATTGAGCTTCTCAGACAGTTCCTTATCTTCATCGGGGGATGGTTTTGCTTTTTCAATTTCATCCAGTTCAAACCGCATAAAATCCCGTTTACGTTCTGTATCTGCTTGATTTGAACGCAGTGCGTTCAGCTCTTGCCTGATCTCCGAATAGGATTGATACAAATCGGCCACGGTTTCCGCAGCAGGTGAAATGGTTTTTCCGTGATAGGAGTCGATGAGTTTCAAATGATTTTCCGGATTCAGCAATGATTGATGGTCATATTGACCATGAACGTCGGCAATCCTTTTGCACAGCTTGGAAAGCTGAGCCAGCGAGACAACTTCATCATTAATCCGGCAGACATTTTTTCCATTTGCGGAAAGTTCCCGGGTGATCACAAACTCTTCGCCCCCAAGGTCTGCGACCATTTGAACGATGGCTTTGTCCTTCCCGGAACGAATATAAGCAGTGTCTGCTCTGCTTCCTAAAGCCAGACTCACTGCTTCAATGATAATTGATTTACCTGCGCCTGTTTCTCCGGTGATGATATTCAGTCCGTCGTCAAAGTCAAGCTCAACCTGGTCGATAATTGCAAAGTCTTTGATGCGAATATGAGAAATCATACTTTTCTCCTTATCTGATCATTTCGTTAAACCTGTTAACAAGTGAAGCTACATTAGAAGGATCATTGACCACGATAAAGATCGTGTTGTCTCCGGCGATACTTCCGACTACATGGGGAATTCCGAGGGTATCAATTGCCTCTGCAGCGGCATTAGCGCAGCCGCTTAGTGTCTTAACCACGATAATGTTCCCTGAATAAGACACGGTTTGTATGGTTTCCTTAAAAATTTTAATATATCGATCCGACACAGGTTGATCTACACTTGCGCCGACCGTATATTTGTATTTCCCTGATGAAGAAAGTGTTTTTACCAGCTGTAGCTCTTTGATGTCTCTGGAAATGGTAGCCTGGGTTACCTTGTACCCGCTTTTTCTCAGCAGGGATACCAGTCTTTCCTGTGTTTCAACCTCGTGCGAGTTTATAATATCCAGTATCTTGTTTTGTCTTGAATATCTCATGCTGCACTTCCTTTCATAATGAATAATTATTGAGTATTAATTATAATTATTATAACAGAAATTTCAATACCAAGCGGCGATGCCGGATTGAAGTTCATGCTGTAATCGCGTGTTTTTCACAGCAATACAAGCGGTTGCCGGATGAAACTATTATAACACAATTGAAACGCGATTCAACTAAAAAGAAATGAATTTACAAAATTTAGAAGTTTATTCATAAACTATAAAGATGGACTGCAAATAAATTTGCTGTATCGGCCCGAGTACAGTGGAAATCCTCTTCTGTTTTGTTGCAGTTCAGAAATGGGGCGAATTGGCAGATAGAAATGGACAAACATACGTTTCTTATGCTAAAATGAATGAAAGACACTGAATCAAGATTATGATATACTATATTGGAGTTTTTTATGAGAATACTTGGAATTGACCCGGGCTATGCGATATTAGGCTACGGGATTGTAGACATGAAGGGGAATCGTTTTTCCGTATGCGGATATGGAGCGATTACAACGGATTCCTCCATGGAAATGCCCGATCGATTAAAGCATTTATACGCGAACCTCATGGATATTATTCAGGAGTTTGAGCCGGATGTGGTATCCATTGAGGAGCTGTTCTTTAATACCAACTCAAAGACGGCAATCCTTGTCGGACAAGCAAGAGGCGTTGCCATACTGGCGTGTGCAAACTCTGGTCTTGAGATCAGAGAATATACTCCGTTGGAGATCAAAATGGGTCTTGCGGGGTATGGAAGAGCAGAGAAAAAGCAGATACAGTTCATGGTAAAAACCATATTGAATCTAAATGAGGTCCCAAAGCCAGACGATACCGCGGATGCGCTTGCAGCCGCCATCTGTCATGGTAACTGTGCAGGCCATTTAAGCAAGATTGAACGCTACAAGGCTCTCGGCAAATAGGAATCTGAATAAAAATAGAAGATAAGCGGAACCGCCAGAAATGGATCAATCGATTCCATATCAGCGGTTGAAGTATAAATGATAGGAGAACCATATGTTTCACTATATCAAAGGCGTCGCAGCAATGCGGTTTGAAGGCGGAATCGTCATCGAAACAGGCGGCATCGGTTATGAGATTTTTGTTCCCGATAATTCTCCCGTCTACCTTGCAGAAAGCGGCCAAACCGTAATGGTTTACACCGTCATGGCAGTCAGGGAGGATGATGTCAGTCTTTACGGCTTTCATGACAAGGAAACCCTCGAGCTTTTTAAAAAGCTCATTACGGTAAATGGAGTGGGAGCAAAGGCTGCCATGTCTATTTTGTCGATCATGCCTGCGGGAGAAATTAAAAAAGCAATCGTCTTTGAAGATGCCGCGGCTTTGACAAAAGCAAACGGAATCGGCAAAAAAATTGCCCAAAGAATTACGTTGGAACTGAAAGATAAGATGGGTGC
>JAQSXD010000459.1 GCA_029266295.1 Bacillota bacterium
GCTCAGTGATGAATTCAGAAACAGCCCGGATTATCATGAGAAACTGGCAGAGCTGATGAATGACACCAGCCCAGGCACCATGGCCAAGGCAGAACCTATTCTGAGGGAGATTCGGCAGAATGTCTATTCCTTTGAAACGGAAAGCGGCAAGGCGGATATGGTTACCGGGAAGGTTGTTGCCAATCTGCAGTGGTCCGGTGACGGTGCCTATACGCTGGATCAGGCGGAAGCCGATGATTACTACCTGAAGTTCGCCGTTCCCAAGGAATGCACCAATCTGTGGTTTGACGGCTGGGTGATGCTGAAGTCTGGAATCAAGGGTGATGCTGAGAAGCAGCAGGCCGCAGAAGCCTTTATCAATTTTCTTTCCAGGCCCGATAATGTGGTCAGAAATATGTACTATGTCGGCTATACCTCAGTCATCTCCGGCGGAGAAGATTCTCAAATCTTTGACTATGTGGACTATTGCTACGGTGCAGAAGAAGGAGATACGATTCGGTATCCGCTGGGCTACTTTTTCAGCGGTGATGACTCTGATGAGGATTACGTGATTACAGCGCCTGTGGATCAGGCTCAGCGGCAGCTGTTTGCCCAGTATCCGCCCCTTGAAGTCTTCGATCGAAGCTCGGTAATGCGTTACTTTCCTGACGATGTGAACGCACAGCTCAATCAAATGTGGATCAATGTGCGGTGCTTCAATTTTGATCAGGTGTCTGGGCAGAACTGGCTGAAGGTTATTCTTGTCCTTTGCCTTGTTGGCTTGGTGATCGCTGCACTGCGCTTTCGGCACATCATTTTTAGAAGACCTGTAAAACGGGGATTTTACAGATCGGATTAAGAAAGTAAAAATTGACGCTGCTATCATTTGATCAACATTTCGCCTCCGCCTTTTTATCTTTGAGCCCATTACAATTTTGTTTCATGTACTTTTGTTGACATTGAAAGAATAATACTCTATCATATTTTCAAGTACAACGCGTTCAAATCCTTACAAGTTAAACGGGATCGAGGGCAATATAATGCCAAACTAAGCAAAAAAGAGGATGGAGATTTACATGATAAAAAAATGCAGACAGTGCGGATGTCAATTAAAACCTAGCGAAAGTAATGAAATATGTGAGAAATGCCGAAAGCAAAAGCGGGACGCGCAAGCAGAAGTGAACCTGAAAAGGAAAAGAAAAAAATCAAAAATAGGTTAACTGAGCAGTTTGAAAAAAGATGGCTACTACCATCTTTTTCGTTGTTTTTGGATACCTTGCAAATTCAATGACAATCCTTATGAGATGTTCAGGCTTAAATTCGCTGAAGAAGGGCATGCTATTGGACAATTACGATAATAAGGAGTTGTTCAGAGCAATGTTGATTTTTGCAGTGATCTTTATCAATCTTGCGTTGGTATTCTATACCATTGCAGTTTGGGGAGAGAAGATACAGGGAAGTCTAAGAGGATGGCATCTGA
This sequence comes from Bacillota bacterium, assembly GCA_029266295.1. Classification (GTDB taxonomy): domain Bacteria; phylum Bacillota; class Clostridia; order Peptostreptococcales; family Anaerovoracaceae; genus Anoxybacterium. The sequence goes on from JAQSXD010000459.1 coordinate 1,460, forward strand.
TGCTATTCTGGATCGGTTTGGTTTTTGATATATTAGGAACAACCAACATGAGCAGACTTGCCGGAGAGGGCTTCAGAATGAATTTTCACGGGATCACCGGTATCCTTGCAATTCTGCTGATGCTGATCCATACGTTATGGGCCACCCGGGTGCTGGTTAAAAATGATCTAAGGCTGAAATCTACATTTCACAGATTTAGCATCCTGGTATGGCTGATCTGGTTGATTCCTTTTGTTTCGGGCGCTTTGCTTGGAATGATGCGAGGTTGAGTCGCACGGTTAAGTCTTTAGAGACTATTCCACTTGTAGGATGCGAAGCTGAGTCACTAGAAACCGATATTCGCATCCAGCGGCCAGATTTGTGAGACAATACCACTCTCCTGCAGAGCAAGAATATCTGACGGGGAACCTTGTACCATCACACCATAGGTCTTGATGCCCTGCTCAGATACATAATTCAGTACGGACTGATAATATTCCACCCAATCCCGCTCAGGCTGAAAAACTTTTAAAAATTTGGGATGGTCCAGCGAATAGTTTAAGAGGCTGAAGAAATGATTTTTATAGTCGGTACTCTTATACTCAATACCATTTGAGACTACCGAGAGCTCAAAAGCCGGGTAGTCTTTATTGATCGTTTTATAAATATATCCGGACCCGGTAAGTTCCATGCCGCAGAGGGGATACCGTTGTTCATCTTCAGGTGCATTGCGGATGCCGGCCCATATAAACAGTGTGTTGCTGGTCTTTTTTAAATCCACCAGTTCTTCCATGGTAAGATCCCTGGAGAAAGAAACGGCTGCGGTGACATTAATATAGTCGGGAAGTTCCTTTATCTTCTGCAGATACCGTTCCTTGCTGTCGGCCGGAAGGGAGTAGCCTGGAGATGCTGCTCTTTCGAAAATATTCATGGAAAGACTGCTTGCCTCAAAAGAATAAGGCAGGGTCATCTTGTTTTTGTCCAGAGATGCCGATAGATATTCCTGCTCTCCTTTAAAAAAATTATATCGGGACAAGGTCATGGAGTATTTGCCGATATCCGTGTTTTCAATCATGGAATTTGCGTAATAATAGCCGGCGTGATGAAGCTCCGTATACGCAATGAGGGAGAAGTCAATATCATATGCGAATTCGTCGTATTCCTGAGTCATGGGATTATAATACTGGTCATTGATCAGAGGTTTGACGGCAAAGGGAATCAGAAGAACAAGAACGGCCATGATCATTACTGATATCAGTACAATATTCCGGCTGCGCCTCCGAATCGTCTTTCTCACCAGATTTAATTCATCGCTGGCCTCAGCGTCTGAGGCAAAGCTCCGATTCAATTCCTCCTCCAGGTATTCTGA
>JAQSXD010000050.1 GCA_029266295.1 Bacillota bacterium
AGGATGAAATCAACTTTACTTGTATTCTGGCTCAGCGTACAATGGAATAAGATTGTTTTTTCGTCTTGTTAAATTGAAACGGGCGGAAATTTATATGAATAGGAGCAGGAGAATGAAAAGACAGAGCAGACGGACAATATTTGCGGTGATGATCCTAACTCTAGCCATAGGCGGCGCTGTTTCAGGATGTGGCCGGGGAAATGGAAGCGAAAGCCTAGGCGGAGCAAACCAGGGCGAGCAGGCGGCAAACGTTGAGATTAATATTTCTGCAGCGGCAAGCCTTACCGATGCACTGACGGAAATTCAGACAGAATATCAAAAACAGGCAGATGCTGTTCTCATATTTAATTTCGCTGCATCTGGGGCTTTGCAGAAACAGATCAGGGAAGGAGCTCCCTGCGACCTGTTTCTCTCTGCATCGAAGGAACACATGGATGGATTAGAGGCAGAGGGACTGATTGAATCCGAGTCCAGAACGGATCTTTTGGGCAACGCTTTGACGCTGATCGCATCATCAGAACAGAGCGAAACCGTTAAGAGTTATGCGGATCTGACGAAAGCAGAGCTGTCCGGAATTTCCATCGGGACCCCCGAATCTGTTCCCGCAGGAAAGTATGCGAAACAAGCGCTTCAGAATTTGGGAATTTGGGACAAACTAGAAGATCGGATGATCTATGCGAAGGATGTTCGCCAGGTACTGGAGTACGTGGACACGGGCAACGCAGATTGCGGCCTTGTCTACAAGTCAGATACCTTGGCTATGAAGACGGGAACGGTCGTCATGGATCTTCCTGAATCCAGCCACGACCCCATTGTTTATCCCGTTGCTTTGATAAAGGATTCACCCCAGCAGAAAGCAGCGGCTGACTTTTACAAATTTCTGCAGTCAGACTATGCCTCCGGAGTTTTTGAAAAGTATGGATTTGCCGTGCTTTGAGCGTGAATGCGGACAAGCTCCTGGGGACACGGAAGACCGAACGGTTTGAAGGAATGCATAAAAAGTGGCTTACGCCACTTCCACTAGGGAACCCATGGTTCCCTTCGGCGCTCGCTGCGCGAGCTGAGCACCCTCCTTTTTCGGCGAGGGGCTTCCCCTCTGCACTCCCCTTTTTTATATCGTAGGAAATGATATTTCCTACGATATAAAAAAGGAGATTTCTGTGTCGAAAAATCTCCAAAGATGCGATATAATGGACTTAACAATAATCTGGCATATATCATGTACGAACTGGCTAAGGAGGCATAAATGCTGTCACCCATCCTACTGTCACTGAAAATTGCGGCTATCGCAACGATATTTTCTTTTCTTTTAGGCGTATTCTTTGCCTATGCCATCAATAAGAAGAACATTCCAGGAAAAAATGTATGGGAGACATTTCTCATCCTGCCTATGGTATTGCCACCTTCCGTACTGGGATACCTCCTTTTGATCGCTTTTGGAAAGAGAGGCCCAGTAGGGGGATTTCTGCTTGATACCTTCCAGATACAAATTGTTTTCACCTGGGTAGGGGCTGTAATTGCCTCCTGCATCGTATCTTTGCCGCTGATGTACCAGAATGCAAAATCGGCCTTTGTGAGCCTGGATCCGATTTATGAAAGAGCGGCGAGAACTTTGGGAAGCAGCGAATGGAAGATTTTCCGAACGGTGGTTTTTCCTCTGGCATGGCCCGGGATTATCAGCGGAATTGTGCTCTCCTTTGCAAGAGCAATCGGCGAGTTTGGAGCAACACTGATGATTGCCGGGAATATACCGGGCCGAACCCAGACCATTCCCACAGCCATTTATTTCGCCGTAGAATCGGGTAATACTGAGTTGGCCAACCGGCTTGTGCTAATCATGACCATCTTTAGTTTTCTTTTGATTTTCTGTCTGAACGCCTGGCTGAAAAAAAAGAACTATATCGGCAGGCAAAGCTGAAACTTCGGTATTAGAAAAAAGAGCGGTTTTGCACGGCGCGCCGCGGGCTGGTGGAAACGGAGGAACCTTTTCGATGGACTTCAGAATCATAAAAAGACTGGACCATTTCACAATCGATGTCAATTATAGCTTTTACAGCGGAATTCTTGCTGTGCAGGGAGAATCTGGGGCGGGAAAGACAACCCTCTTAAACTGTATCGCTGGGCTTGCATTGCCTGACGCAGGAAGGATTTCGGTAGGGGAGAAGGTCGTCTTTGATCACAATCAGGACATAGATGTTCCTACGAGGCTCCGTGCGCTGGGATACCTCTTTCAGAACTACGGACTATTTCCCAACATGACCGTTCATCAGAACATCGTCTATGGGATTAAAAATAAAGAAGAATATAAAGACAAGAAAAAACGGGAAGAATTGCTGCAATATGCGGATTATATTATGGATACCTTTGGTATTGCACATCTGAAAGCAAAGCATCCCACTCAGATCTCCGGGGGAGAGAAGCAGCGCGCTGCACTGTCGAGAGCCATTGTGACGAAGCCAAAGCTGCTTCTGCTGGACGAGCCCTTTTCTGCACTGGACAGCAGGACGAAGGAGATCATCTATCAGGAGTTTGCTGCATTTAAGAAGGAATTCCAGATTCCAACCATTTTGATTACCCACGATACTGAGGAAAGCAAACTCTTTGCTGATAGAAGAATCCTGATGAAGGACGGCAAAATCGTAGAGGAGCACTGATATGAAAGAGAAGGCTGGAACTGTTAAAGATGAGATTCAGAGAGCTGGGACTGAGATGGCCGGGATTGATCTGTTAGATACTGACCGGAATGACAGGATTGCAGGGATCATTCTTGCTGCAGGGTATTCCTCGCGCATGGGTGACTTTAAACCCCTTTTGCCAATAGGCGATCGTGCGGCGATCGAATGGATTGCAGATACATACAAGAACGCTGGGATCGGCTTCGCAATTACGGTGACAGGATATAAGCGGGAGCTTCTGCTTCCGATCATTGAAAAGAAAGGCCTTCGGGAAGCTTACAACCAAGCGTATGGGATGGGCATGTTCACCTCAATCCAAAGAGGGATCAGAGAGGCCATGACAGTTTTTCCCGATGGGCCTGAAGGGTATTTTCTCATGCTGGCCGACAGCCCGCTGGTATCGGCAGAGGTATTAAAACAAATTATGGATCAGCACAGGGACGTGCCGGATGCCTTTATCGTTCCGTGCTATCAGGGAAAGAAGGGGCATCCATTATTTATTCCGGCCTGTTTTACCAGGGAGATTCTGGATCATGGAGGCGAGGGAGGCCTGAAAACGGTCATCAGCCGCCATGAAGATCGCATGATCAGGCTTGAGGTGGGCGATGAATCTGTTGTTCTTGATATGGATACTCCACAGGGATATCAGGAACTGCTGGATTATTATGAGGAACGGTCCTCCTATGCTGCACATAGGGGAATTGACTGGGATGAAGCGGGAGCAGCCGCGTCAGGGGAGCAGGATGCCGGTCTGAAGCTGATGCTCCAGGGGAAGCGATTATTTCTGGTCAGACATGGTGAGATCCGTCAGCATAGCGAGAAAATTTTTCTAGGTCAGACAGACGTACCACTATCAGAAAAAGGAAGGCAGCAGGCAGCAGAAGCTGCGGAAGAGCTTCTTGGTAATGAAGCCAGGCCCCTTCGCATTTATTCCAGTGATCTGGTTAGAGCGGTAGAAACAGCGGAAATTATACGGGCGCGTTTGGCGAAGGAGGAGAAGCGATCAGAACTTTCTCTCAGCTGCGACAGCAGACTACGAGAAATGTCACTTGGCCAGTGGGATGGCTGCTTCATCCGGGAAATCATGGAGCAATATCCGGAAGAATATAAAAGACGGGGAGAGAACCTCCTGACCTATAAATTTGATCATAGCAGCGAGAATTTTTATGATCTGCAATATCGTGCAATGAGGGCACTTCGAGGAATCTTAAAGCAGGAACGGGCCTCAGAAAACGGACAGAACACCGAGAATAGAACAAAAGACATTGTTATTGTTTCACATTGGGGAGTAATCAATGTGATTTTATGCAGGCTTCTGAACGTACCGATGGAGAACGGGAACAGGCGTCCCGTCACCAACGGAGGCATTATCGCTCTTGATTTCAGAATATAACTTGTAGTTAAAAGGAGAGGCATTATGAAAGAAGTTTCGGTATTTGATGCGGTGGGTATGGTTTTGGCTCATGACCTTACTCAGATTATTCCGGGAGAATTTAAAGGGCGGCGATTTAAAAAAGGGCATGTGATCGCCAGTGAAGACATCGAAGTGCTGCTCAGCATGGGTAAGCGGAATCTTTTCGTCATTGATAAAGAAGAGAAGGATATCCATGAGGATGAAGCTGCTTTACGGATTGCAGTAGCGGCTGCCGGAAATGGAATCCGGCTGGTCGCACCGGGTGAAGGGAAGATCGAGCTGGTTGCTGACTGCGACGGGCTGCTGAAGATCAACACCGCGATGCTGAATCAGCTCATTGATCAGGATGAAATTATGTTTGCCAGCATCCATGAAAATCAGCTGGTTAAAAAGGGTCAGAAGATTGCGGGAACGCGTGTAATCCCGTTGTTTGTCAACGAGAGCGTTGTTGCTGGGGCGGAGAAGGTCTGTCAGACCGGAACGCTGGTCGAAGTACTTCCTCTTAAGAAGTTAAAAATCGGTCTTGTGACCACCGGGAGTGAAGTCTATACCGGTAAAATAAAGGATGCCTTCGGACCTGTGCTGCGGAAAAAATTTGGAGACCTGGGAAGCGAGGTAATCAATCAGGTTTTTGCAGACGATGATGAAGACATGATCGCAGGCTGCATCAATAAACTCATCGAGGAAGGTGCTGACATGATCGGTGTCACCGGCGGGATGTCTGTGGACCCGGATGACAGAACTCCTACAGGGATCAGAAAAGCAGGAGGCCATATCGTAACCTATGGAGCTCCCGTTTTGCCGGGAGCGATGTTCATGCTGGCGTATATCGGGAATGTTCCTGTAGTTGGGCTTCCGGGCTGTGTTATGTATCGAGGTGTAAGCATCTTTGATCTGGTGGTTCCCCGGATACTAGCCGGGGAGATTCCGACGAGAACGGATATCAAGAAGCTGGCGCACGGCGGGCTATGCCAGACCTGTGAAGTGTGTACTTATCCCAATTGCGGCTTTGGGAAAGCGTACTAAAAGGGTATTGTAACAGACGGGAAGACGGAAGGCCGTTACTCCTAAATTAGGAAAGTCACTTGATTTAAATTGATAAAAACCTGCTGAACGTATATACTGACAGCAGGTTTTTTGTTTGCGACACAGTAAGATGTTGTCCCTGTGAAAAAGAGAATTCGGGAAAGCATGAGATCCGTATTTTGAGGGGATTCGTATATCTGGATAAATAGATCATGTTAATATTAGAAAACCTATTGATATTAGCATATAATAGGTGTATTATATGGTCTTGCCCTGATAAATCAGAGATTATTTAACATAGAGCGCAATGTTGCGTTGCGTAGGACTGGAGGAAAAACCAATTAACCGGCTTAATATTTATGTATAGACAAATTAAAAGATTCATTATAGGGAAACCACTGAAAAATGCAGCGTTAAAAGATGAAAAACTGGGGATTCTATGGGGCCTCCCGATTTTATCCTCAGATGCAATTTCTTCCGTGGCTTATGCTGGGCAGGAAATGCTTCTGGTTCTGATCCCTGCCGTAGGAATTGCAGCCTACGGACGCATGTCCGTTTTGTCCTGGTGCATCATCGGACTGTTAACGGTGCTCATGCTATCCTACCGTCAGACTATCGACTGCTATCCCGGCGGCGGTGGAGCATTTATCGTTGCCAAGGAAAATTTGGGCGAAATTCCCGGAATTGTCGCAGGTGCAGCCCTGGCAGTAGGATATATTCTCACGGTTGCGGTAAGTGTTGCGGCAGGGGTGGAGCAGGTTTCGTCTGCCTTCAAATTTCTAAGACCTTACAATATTATCATTGGTGTTTTACTGGTGCTGCTTCTGATGGTAGGAAACCTGCGAGGTACCAGAGAGTCGTCGAAATTATTCGGAATTCCTACATATGCTTTTGTTGCAGGGATTTTGACTCTGATCATCTATGGCTTCTTTAAGCTGCAAACGGGATATGTGCCCCGGCAGCCGGATTTGGCTGCGCCTACCCAATCGATCACAATGCTTCTGATGCTGAAAGCCTTTGCCAGCGGTTGTGCCGCTCTGACCGGTGTGGAAGCGGTAAGCAATGCGGTACCTAACTTTAAAGAGCCGTCACCGAAGTATGCAAAAACAGTGCTGCTATTGCTCTGCCTGATTATTCTGCTTCTGTTTTCCGGTACGTCCCTGATCGCCAACTACTATCATGTCATTCCGGGTGAAGAGGGAGCGCTGCTGGTTTTGCTTGCAGAAGAAGTATTTGGGGACAGCTTTATGTTTTATTATATTACTGCCTCTACCTTTTTAATCCTGATTCTGGGAGCGAATACCGCTTATTCGGGTTTCCCTATGCTCATTGCGGTTATGGCCAACGAAAAATATGCGCCAAAGCAGCTGAGCATGAGAGGCGACAGGCTGAGCTATACCAACGGCATCATCATGCTATCGGTGATTTCTATCTTACTAATTGTTGGATTTCGGGCCAACGTTACTTCACTGCTTGGGCTGTATGCCATCGGAGTATTCATTTCTTTCACCCTGTCACAGTCGGGAATGTTTATGAAATGGGTACGGGAAAAGAGCGGCAACTGGAGGCTGAAGTCCGTCATAAACGGATTCGGCGCTGTGATGACAGGAGTGGTTGTGATCATCATTGCCATCGCTAAATTCAGAGAGGGCTCCTGGATTGTCCTGGTATTGATGCCGGTGATGGTGTTTGTTATTGATCGGATTCATAAACATTACGTATCTGTAAAGGAACAGTTGAAAATAGAAGAAAGTGAATATGACGGGATTGATTTTGAAAAGCTGAACTATGCCAACAGAATCATCGTGCCCATCGAAAGTGTGAATAAAGCAAGTGTCAGGGCTTTGCGTTATGCCAACACCATCTGCGACGATGTCATTGCTTTTTGCGTCGCCATTGATGAGCAGGGGGCCAGGGAGGTCAAGGAAAAATATGAGAAGCTTGGGACAGATATTCCGTTGGTCATTAAACTTTCGCCGTACCGAAAGGTGATTGATCCGCTGCTGCGATTTATTGAATCTTCGGAGTATGATCGTGAGACTGGTGATGTAATTACGGTGTTGCTGTCAGAGTTCGTGGTCAAAAAATGGTGGCATCGGTTTTTGCACAACAATACAAGAGCATACATCGAGCGGAGATTGCTGAAGCATAAGCACATTGTTGTTTCTGTTATGCCGCTACAGTTGAAAGACGACATGGATTATCTCGAATCATTAAAAAATAAGAAGGGGATGTAATTATGAAAGTGAATATCGGCGTAGAGATCGGAGCGAAATTTATCCAAGCCGGTATCGTGGATAAGTATGGCAGGCTGCTGGCGAGAACCAAGGTGCAGTCAAAATGTGAACGAGGTCTTTCGGAGATCGTCGAGGATGCTGCAAATCTGATCCGCCAACTGCTTTCGGATAAAGATATTGAACTAAGAAGTGTAAAAAGCATTGGTGTGGCTTGTCCAGGAGTTCCTGATGGAGAAAACAGCAAAATTCTCAAAACCTATATTCTGGGCTTGTATAACGCACCGATTAAGGATGAGTTAAAAAGACACTTTGCCAATATTCCGATTTATGTGGAAAATGATGCGCATTGCGCCGCCATCGCTGAGAGTGCTGCTGGAGCTGCCGAAGATCTGGATTATTCGATCACAATCAACATCGGAACAGGAATCAGCGGGGGCGTTATCATTGATAACAGGCTGTATACAGGACTCAACAATGCCGGTGCTGTTCTGGGTCATATGGTAATCGACAAGAACGGAAAGAAATGCTCCTGTGGTCGGACTGGTTGCTTTGAAACAGTATGCTCTGCAAGAGCACTGATTGAAGACACCAGAGCAGCTGCTGAAAAAAATCCTGACTCACTGATCTGGCAGGTCTGTGAAGGTGATCCCGGTAAGATAACAGAGCTGACAGCTTATGAAGCCATGGCCCTTGGTGATGAGACAGGCAAAGAGATCTTTCGCTGCTATGTCGATAACCTGGCGATCGCGTTGACCAACCTTGCTAACATCCTCATGCCAGAGGTCATCATTCTATGCGGCGGAATTACAGGTCTGGGAGAAGAGTTGCTAAAACCTGTTCGGGAAAAGATGCACAGCTGGGTTTACAGCAGAGAGACGACGCTGCCAGCACTGAAGTTATCCGAAATGGGAAGCGCGTCTGTACTGGTCGGTGCCGGTATGCTAGCGGCTTATAAGAAAAAATAACCGGATGAGCCAACCCCGGCCGGCGATCAGACCCCGTCTGATCGCCATTTTTCGATGAGCTCCTTCAGAGCTGATTCTAGATCTCTTAGCGGGATCTGGTTATAATAAAAGATTAGAGCCGCCGTATTTCCGGGCAGTGCTTCTGTATAGGTTGTGATCGGCAGGGTGCTGATTCCCAGTTCTTTTGCTTCCCCGCAGAGGTCGGCAACAGGCTTGCTGCTTTTCACACCGATCAGCATGTTAATTCCAGAAGAGCTATTGATGGGCTGGATAAAGCCTGGCGCCCATTTGGCAAAGAGAAAGAGCACCGCCTGAAGTTTTTGAGCGTACAGTGTCCGCAGCTTTTTGATATTTGTCTGATAGAGACCTTTTGACATATAGATTGCCAGGGTAAGCTGCTCCGACTTAGAACAGGTTTGGGTATAGTCTCCCTGAAATGTGTCGAAGATCTCAGCCATATGAGGGGGAAGAACCATATAGCTGATTTTGATGGAGGGAAACAGGGTCGATGAAAAGGAGCCGAGATAAACTACCCGCTGATGGTGATCCAGACCTTGAAGAGAAGGAATCGGTTTCCCGAAGTAACGAAGCTCACTGTCATAATCATCCTCAATAATGATACTGTCATTTTTCGTTGCCCAATCCAAAAGTTCGTATCGTTTTCCTATGGGCATCACGTAGCCGGTGGGAAACTGATTGGATGGACTCACATAAACAGCGGACTTGATATTGGCGGGGAGCTTTGAGATTTGAATCCCTTCTTTCCCTACCGCAGCGGCCGTGATGGCAAAATCGCGGTCCCTGAAAATATTTCTTACTGGCAGATAGCCCGGTTCTTCAACGGTAACGTGCTTCATGCCCATCTTGGTTAAGATCGTGCAAAGCTGGCCGGTTATTTGCTGCGTTCCAGCTCCGATTACAATCTGCGAAGGAGTGCAGGTCACTCCCCTTGCCTGATAGACATATCTGGAAATTTCTTTTCTTAGGGCAATCTCGCCTTTGGGATCCCCTTCTCTGAGCAGCAGCCAGGAATATTCGTTCATTACCTGATTGATACATTTTTTCCACTTGTTAAAGTCGAAACAAGATGGGTCATAAAATCCTTCCGACTTAAAATCTGACTTGATCGGAATCATAGGCAGCGATGAGGGGCTTTCGCTGAAGGCAGAGGATTCCTTTTGAACCGTACCCATGCCAGCGGAAATTTCATTGACATAATAGCCTGATTGGGGGCGGCTGTAGATATAGCCCTCGACGAGAAGCTGATTATAAGCCAGCTCTACTGTGGTTAAACTAAGACCGAGATCTTTTGATAGCTTACGGAGGGACGGCAGCTTTTCCTGTGGATCAATCGTACCCTCCAGTACCGAATTTTTAATGTATTGATAAAGCTGATGATATAAAGGAACTGCTGATTCCTGGCTCAAATTAGGAATAATCGCTTTCATCTTGACCTCCTGTACCTAAACGAAAAGCAAATATCAAATGACAGTTATAGATAATTGGCGTAAAGATTCTATAGAATTCATAAGTGTATTTATAAAAATAAATGAAATTGCATATTTTAAAATGTACAATTCAATTGTATTATAATACAAGAAAAAACAATTTGTCAATTTCAAGGAGTGTTTATTATGACAAGCAAAGAAACGACAGCCAATTATCGTGAGAAGACGATGAAAATTATATTAACCGGTCTTATGATGGCTTTGATTGTGGTTGCCACCATTGTCATACCCATACCGGTTCCCTTTGGCTCAGGTTATATCCATTTTGGCGACGCAATGATCTTTCTGTCGGTGCTGATTCTGGGATGGAAATACGGCGCTGTTGCCGCCGGCGTTGGGTCTGCCATGGCAGACATCCTCATCGGATACGCGATCTGGGCTCCCTGGACGCTTTGTGTGAAGGGCATCATGGGTGCAGTTATGGGCATCTTTCTATTAAAATCAATAGAAAAGCGAGGGATCAATGTCTTGGGAGTCCCCATTTTTCAGTTAATCGGTATGATTCTGGCAGGACTTTTCATGGCAGCGGGCTATTATGTTGCCGAAGGTGTTATTTATGGAAGCTTTGTCGCAGCGCTCGCGGGAATCCCCTGGAACATTCTTCAATTCGCCGTAGGAACCTTTATTGCGACATTGCTGGCGGCAGCGCTGTATAAGACTCCGGCGTCACGCTACTTCGCATTTCACCCAATTTCAGGAGCTCAGGATTCCAAGGAATAAACGGAATTAAATACAATCGAATCAAAATTAAGTGTGACGAGAATCACCTAGATAAATTTAAAAAATTCTAATAGAAATTGATGACCGGGAGGCTTACAAATGTGAGAGCATTGTACGCCTTCCTTTTTTAATCTGATGCTTTTATATGGAAGGAGTAATTTCTGCAAAATGTTAAAAGATAATAATAAGCAAATATAATTACAAAAATATTCCACCATTGGCGTAAATGTGATATCTTAATAGAATCAACAGGGTTTTATGGCCTGAATAGGAACATAAAAGAACACAAACAAAAGGACTACATAGAAAAATAGATATAAAAGGGGAGATTGTGAATGAAGGCACTTATATTAAGCATTTCAACGGGTCAGGGGCACCATGCTACAGGGCAGGCGGTAGAAAACGCATTTCAGGCAAGGGGAGTTGAATGCGATACGCTGGATGCCTATGAGTATATAGAACCGATTCTATCGGATTTGGTGTCCAAAGGATACCTGTTATCCACGTCGTATGCAAAGAAGATATCCTCAAAGCTTTATGATATTGTTGTAAAGAAGAACAAGCCTCTGAAAAAGTATTCTGTGCCCAAGATGACCAATGTCGTATGGGCAAAGGATCTGAAAAGCTATATTGACGAAACGAAACCGGATGTGATCGTTTGCACCCACGTCCTCTCTGCGATTTTGGTTAACATTATGAAGGAGCGTCATTGGGTAGATGCCATAACGGTGGGAGTTGTAACGGACTTCACGGTTCACCCTCTGTGGGAGGAAGCAAGCCTGCTTGATTACTATGTGACGCCTAGTGATCTTCTGGAATTTCAACTGGAAAAAAAGGGGTTGGATATCAAAAAGATGCTTCCCACCGGAATTCCCATAAAGCCACAATTTTCTGATCGTACAGACCGGTCTGAAGCAAGAAGACGTATGGGTCTGGATTTGCACATGCACACCATTCTGCTTATGAGCGGAAGCATGGGGTATGGAAAAATCGATGAGTCCATCGAACGTTTGGATCGCCTCAAGCTGGATTTGCAAGTAATGGTGGTATGCGGAAACAATAAGAGGATGTACAAGAAAGCGAAGGAACTAAAGACAGAGAAACGCTTTGATATTTACGGGTATGTAGATAACGTGGATCTGATGATGGATGCAGCCGACTGCATCATTACCAAACCCGGCGGAATTACCACCTCGGAAGCGATGGCAAAGGGCTTGCCTATGATTATGGTGAACCCAATTCCAGGCCACGAGATGAGAAACGCAGAATTTATGCTGAACAACGGCCTTGCGCTTTATGCAACCAAATCCTTTCCCCTTGATGAAGCGGTGTTTTCCTTGTTCCAGCATCCGGAGCGCATAAATTATCTAAGATCTACGATTGAGATTTATGCGAGACAAAATTCAGCGCAGACCTTGTGCGACCATCTGATAAAGGATTTTGAAGAACGCAGTCGCGCAGCAGAATAATGGATCGGCAAAGCCGGATTTGGATCGCTCCCAATTTGTTTCCAAATTGGGAGCGCAGTATTTCCAGTATGTAAATTATTCGACGTTAAAATTCTTCGAACTGAAATGATAATAATAGCGGCCGGAGACGGCGGTAAATCTCAACACACAGTAGTCTGGATCGGTAACTCCTTGGGGATAATACATATTGTCTCCGTCCCTCCATATCATCTCCTTGCTCGCATGGTCTTCGAGAACCTCCATGGTTCCTTGCAACATCGCCCCTCGGAAAAACCTCTTGTCACAAAAATAAATGCATGCTTTTGGATTTGCCCGATATTGAGACACCCGCATGGAAGAAGTATTGGTTGTAAAATAGAAGACTTTGATTCCCTCTCGTTTTCTCGGCGGGAGCATTGCTTTTGTGCAGGGAAAACCATCTTCCCCTATAGAGCTGATAAATGAAACACCCTGCTTATCAATTAGAGCTCCAATCGTCTGTTCTGGATTCTTTAGCATGATTTGACCTCCTTTATCTTTCGTTCTATTTTTTGTGGAATTGCCCTTGTTTAAATCACCATTTTCTAGTAGTTTAATCAAAGTTCTTCATCTAGACCAACCCTTCCTTCACCAAATAATTTGCAGAAGGAATTTCCTCCCGCAGAAGTTTCATTGCCGGTTTGGTAAGGAAGATATTTTTCGTATCATTGGTCTCCTTCAGGCTTTTCGCGATCATCAGCGTGATGGTTTTTTGATTGAGGCTGGATTTGGCTTTAACAAAACCCTCCAGGAGTTTGCCCTTAAGGCTTCCAGACAGCGCATTCAGCTCTTTCTCCGTCTCCCGGATATGGGTATCCACCGCCACATTGAGATGAAGATTGTAGATGTGCTTTTTATAGATTATCTCCGGATTCAGCCCGAATATCCGCCCGGCAGTATCTGCTCCTCTTAG